>NZ_JBXWQW010000022.1:0-82462 GCF_059612585.1 Ruegeria sp. YKSF57
GCGGCATCAAGGACAGCGGAAACGGCGTAAAAGAAGGCGTCATCGAAGCCATGAAGTTCTTCACAAACGTCAAAACATACTCCCTGCCATGGCCAACATGATAAACTGGGAAGAAGGGGAAAAGGCCCCGGCAACGGGGCCTTTCCAGATGTTCATGTGAGCTGAACACCACGTTTCAGGCAAACAACAGCTTGCATGGTCTTTTCGACAATCTGTTGTTCCGGTGCGCAGGCAAACCCCAGCAGAAGGCCGGGGGCAACAGGCGCCTGATCCCTGAAGATCGAGACCGGCAGGCAATCGATGCCGGCATCCCAAAGGCGCTTTGCCATTTCACGATCGGATATCGTGGTATCGTTGAACCTTGCAAAAAGATGGATACCCGCCTTGCAAGGTGCTGATTCCAGAATATCTGCTGCGTGATCCGTCAAGGTTGTGACAAGAAGATCGCGACGCTGTCGGTATGCTTGTTTCATCTTTCGGATATGAGCATTGTAACTCCCATCCTGCATGAAAAGAGCCATCGCCTTTTGTTGGAGGAGCGATACATTCTGACTTAGCAATGTTCCAGCGGTGGCAAAGGCGCCGCTAAATCCGGGCGGGCAAATCAGATAGCCAAGCCGAATGGCAGGAAACATTGTTTTTGAAAAGCTGCCGACATAGAGAATTCCCGCGTTCGGGTCGAGTGCCTTGAGGGCGGGTTGGGGGCGCTCTTCATAGTGGAATTCGCTGTCATAGTCGTCTTCGACAATCCACGCTTTCTGATCGCGCGCCAGTTCCAGCAACTCCATTCTGCGAGGGAGGCTCATCGTCATGCCAAGCGGGTGTTGGTGCGACGGCGTGACAAAAATCAGGTTGCAGGGGTCATGATTGGCGACGGCATAGGCGATTGAAAAACCTTCGCTATCAAGCGGTACGGATCGAACGTTCAACCCCTGAAGCCGCGCGGTATCCCGAAATGCAATGTGGCCCGGATCTTCCATCCATATGGTGTTGCCGCGCGTCAGAAGGGTCATGAGAACAATTGAAAACGCTTGTTGAGCACCGGCTGTCACGACGATCTGGTCCGCGTCGCATTCGATACCTCTGCTGTCCCTGACATGGCCGGCAATCGCACGTTTCAACTCTTCAAGCCCACCTGGGGGGCCGTATCCAAGCAAAGCTGAATCCTGATTGCGGGTTGCGCGAGATTGCGCCTCGGCCCAGGCACGGCGCGGAAAAAGATCCAGGGCCGGAATACCCGGTCTGAACGCCGAGACCTGGTCAAGTCGGGTTGTCGAGCGCGACCCGAGGATCTGCTCTATATGGGGTGATACAGGGCCGAGGTTGAGCGAGGGATGCGATCGCCGCGAGGGAGAGACTTCGATCGGCAGATCCCCGAGTGACAAGTTTGCCACGTAAGTGCCTGAGCCTGTGTGTGATTCCAGAAAACCCTCGGTGACAAGCTGTTCAAATGCGTTTTTGATCGTAAGACGTGATACACCAAGATCCTGTGCCAATTGGCGGGTTGAAGGTAAGCGCGTTTCCTGGGGCAGGGAGCCATTCAGGATCGCTTTGCGTATCTTGTTCTCAAGTTGTCGGGTAAGGGGTGTTTTGGTTCGCCTGTCCAGGTGCAGCATCGACAAGAAGGCGCCGCCGGTTTTCTTCATCTTGCCCGTCATCGTGACGGCACTCCTCAACTGGATATACGTCTAATTGCCTTCTGGGGAGTTTCACATATCCATTTTTACGGCACAATGGCGGGTGATCATGATCCGGTGCGAGATCCTGACATCGGTTGACGGTCGACCCGTACAGGTTTGGCCGGATTGCCCGGTTCTCCGTGAAGGGCACAGGTTGCTGTCCAGGGTAGCGCCCCCCTGCGCGTGGAGAATGTTGTAACCAAGTAGAAATGTCGCTGGTTCTGCAAAATGGACATGTCCCAACTGGGCGCTGAGGTGAGCAAAGCCCGACAGGGCGGAGACCTCAGACATCGCAGCTCTGGCTGGCTTTGCGAGCTTCCTTGGCGCAGCGTTTCTTCGGCGGGGTTTTGACCTGCTCGGCCTTGATGTGTTCCAGCACCGCGCTCATCCTTTCTGCAGGACACACGGGCAGGCGGTTCAATTCGGGCTAAATGCTATCAAAGGAGCGGCATCAAACCGCAACACGTCCAGAGCCTGACTTTGCACCTTTGGTTGTGACCTCTGATCCTGTTCCCGGTATCTCGTCGTCGGCGGCAACGTTGGATTTTCGCCAAATCACTCATCGGTGAGACCCAGAGCTACATTGCCAAATACCGGGAAGGCCTGACCGTGTTCCTTGGCGACGGTCGCGTGGAACTGGAGCCAAACAGCGTCGATCCCCATGCCGCGTGGCTTGCCAAAACCCTGACCGCCATCGCAATCGGGCACAAGCAATCCGATATCAACGTCCTGCTGCCCTGGACTTACACCCTGCAAATGTGATCGGCGCACCGCTTATTTTTTTGATGACGAAAAGCGAGAACTTTCGTCAGACAATGTCAGTGTCCGAATTTCGTAGGGGCAGCTCACGACGCCACCGTCGCAGCGATGGCGCTTGTGCTACTGAAGATGTGACATTTCGACTGTGCTTGGCACATGTTAACCAAGTACAGGTGTCGCAGACTCAATCGATTGCGAAGCAGTACAGCAAACCTGCGCCGCCGGTCTTGGGAAGATCCGCCTCACCACATCCTACTGAGGCATGCGAGGAATTCCACGACACCATATTCCGAGAGTCGTTCAGCCCGGCCCGGTCATGGTGACCGACTATTGCAGAACCCTCGCCGTTGCTTGTCCAGTTGCCGCAGGTCGTATCCCCGCCAGCTGTCGAGAAATGTCCGTTCGAGTCTGTTCCTGTAAGGATGTCATGTTCGTTCGGCTTGCTGCCTCGTCCATTGATAGGATTGCCGTTTTCGTCCAGCCCGGTTTCAAGGTTGATATTCGCGTTGGCACTGTGCAGATCGTCCACATCTTTCGCGATCATCTCACCTTTGGCATTGTACCACGGGCCTGATCCGATCCGGTCTCTTGCGCTGATGCCGTTGGTTACTTTGGGGCTTCCGCTGCTGCGGTCAATCACCATGCTTGCGCTCAGATATGCGGCCCATGTTCGCGAAGATCCGGCAGCTTCGGCAAGTTTCGTGCAATGCGCATCAGCACCTTCCAATCCGCCGAAATTCGCACCGTCACCAGCCCCGTCACTTGTAATGAAAAATGACATCTCCTGGGCGTTGCCAGTGGTAGCACTCCCAAGGGTAGACAGTGCTATTGTTGCGCCTAAGATCGTGCCGGTTGCTATTTTGAACATATTATCCTCCCATTATTAAATTCTTGTCAGAACGTTAAGCAGTGACCGCCAATACGTCTAGTCTGAGGCGGTCACGTGATAGAGAGCTGGCGCCAAAACCAGGACTTTTTTGACCCGGACCCAATTCAGATTTCGACAACACTATCGATATCAGCTGTATTTCGAGGTTATTGTGCAAACTTCATTCGCGATATCATCAGCCTTTGGTCGTACAACTTCATACTCAGGTTGGGTTTCGATCGCGAACGAAACGATCCGTGGCTGCGATCGCTGATGGTCGCCCATTCGGAGCACCCCTAGCCCAGGTAGTCGCGCAGGCCCGGAGGGGGAGTTTCAAAAAGTTGCGTTGTCACTGCCGGAGGATGCACGAGCCCATCCGTGACCAGGATCGTCTGATTTGCAATACGACGCGCATCTTGGGGATCATGGCTGATCATCAACAAGGTTGTATTGGTCTCGTTAACCAGATTGGAAACAAGATCCAGCATTTCCGCTTTCAGTGCGGGACCAAGGGCGGCGAACGGTTCGTCCAGCAAAAGCAACTGTCGCCGCTGCACAAGCACGCGAGCCAAGGCGACGCGGCTTTGTTGCCCGCCGGACAGCTGGGAAGGCTTACGATCACCCATCCCGGACAACCCAACTCGCATCAGGGCATCCTGTACCTGTACCTCTTCGGCCTTTGAAAGGCGACCTTTCGGGCGGATCCCCAGGGCTATGTTCCGCTCGGCACTTAGATGAGGGAAGAGATTGCCGTCCTGAAACAACATTGCCAATGGGCGTTTTCCCGGCGGGATATGGGTCATGTCTCGACCCTGCCACGATATCTGCCCTTCTTTCAGATCGCGGAACCCGGCGATGGTTTCCAGAAGGGTGGTTTTTCCTTCCCCCGAAGGGCCAATTATCGCGACACTCGCTCCGGCCTCGATCTGGAGATTGGCGCGCAAAACGAAATTGCCGTTCCCAAGAACGCAGTTCTCAAGCTTCAGCATGCCACCGCCCTCCGCGATCCAAAGCCCAGAATGCTCCCATCGATAGGATCAGCAATATCAATGCGCCGCCCGCTGCGGCCTGCATTTGATAAGCGCCCATCAAGCGGTAAATCTGAAGGGGCAGGGTGGCAACCTGTGCGTCGGCAAAAAGCGCGATCACTCCGAGATCGCCCATGGAAAGCGCGGCAGCGAGACCTGCGGCAAACCCGATCTGCGGGCGCATACGGGGAAGCATGACGCGCTTAAAGAAAACCCATCCGCCCATATCCAGCGAGAGTGCCAAGCGCCCGTATCGTGAAGATACATCTCGTGCGGCGGGCACAAGAATTCGCAAAGCAAACGGCAATGCCATGACCGCATTTACCAGCGCAGTGACCGGCAATGCCAACATCGTTGGATTTGCCACCGGCCGGATCATGATGAACAATCCGGTGCCGATCACCAACGGCGACGCGGCAAGCCCGAGGATGCCTCCGAGTTCAACCAGCCCAAAGCGCCTGTTGGCAACCGCTGCGGCCATTGGCAGGGCCAGAAGCAAAAGGAAAACCGTACTGGCGGCGGCGACAAGAACCGAAATCAGTGCCGCGCGAATGATCGGTATGGGCAACTCTGCAAGCCCCGTTATTCCTGATATCACAACCGAGGCAAGCGGCAGAAACAAAAAAGTCGCACCTGACACGATCCAAAGCGTATCGATAATCGTTCCGTCACCGTCCCAACGTCGAATGGCCCTGTCGAGCCCTGAACCGAACCCTTCCCGGCGTGAAAGCCTTAGGGCGGTCAGTGCGGCGGCGGCGGTCAACAGCAACTGCAAGGCAGACAAAAGTGCCGCCCGCCCCAGATCAAAGTCATAGGTAAATGCCTGATAGATAGCGAGTTCGACCGTTGTCGCGCGCGGCCCGCCCCCCAAGGTCAGGGCGACCGCGAAGCTGCTCAGGCAAATGGCAAAAATGACGGCCATCGTTCCGGGAAGAACACGGGTCAGCATCGGTATCTCGATCAACCGGAAAATGGCGCGACCGTCACAGCCCAGTTGCGCAGCCAGTCGAAAGCGTTCCGCGGGGATTTCCTGCCAGCCCTGAAGAACAAGACGGGTTGCCAGGGGAAGGTTGAAAAACACATGGGCCAAGACCACCCCGTGCAATCCATAAATCTGAATGGGTGGTAGCCCGAACAGGCTCAGAAAATCCGAAATCCAACCGGCACGTCCAAAGACTTGCAACAGCCCGAGAATCGCAACGATGACGGGCAAAATGAATGGCGCTCCCAGCAACGCGATCAACGCACGCCGACCCCGAAAACGCCGTCGTGCAAGCGCGCGGGCGACCGGAATGGCCAGCCCGGTGCTGATCAATGCCGATAGAGTGGCTTGCGTCAGGGTAAACCGCAAGGCAGCCCAGTCCGCCGGGCCGAATCCACGCCCGGCTTCGGCACGCAGGGCTACTGCGCTGAGTGTCCCCAGTATCAGCGCGGCCACAAGTGCAGCCGCGCAGAACCCCGGATAGGGGCTTACTGGCTGAGTGCGCCCAGCCATTCGGCCAGAGCCTCGTCTCGCACGGGTTCAGCTTCGTCAGGCTTGAAAAAAAGAGCCTTTGCGGGTGTGTGCAGGGTTTCGAACCCTTTGGGCAACCCAGCTGACGGGATTACGGCGGGATACATCCAGTTCGTTGTTGGAATGATCTGCTGGAACGCGTCAGAAACCATGAAGGTCAGAAATTCGTCGGCCAGTTCCGGCTGGTCGGTATGTGCCAGTTTTGCGGCCACCTCAATCTGCATGTAATGTCCTTCGTCGAACATTGCGGCGGATTTGGACGCGTCTTCCTCGGCAATCAAGTGATAGGCGGGCGAGGTGGTGTAGCTCAGCACCATGTCGGATTCACCTTCGAGAAACAGACCATAAGCCTCGGACCAGCCCTTTGTGACGGTCACGATATTGTCGGACAGATCTGCCCAGAGAGCCGGTGCGTCGGCCCCATAGGCCGCCTTGACCCACAATAGCAGGCCCAGGCCCGGTGTGGACGAACGCGGATCCTGAATGATGATCTTGGTGTCGCTGTCCGCCAGCTCGCGGAAGTTGGCGGGAGCCGGCACGTCGGCGTTGTGAACAAAGGCGAAATAACCCCAATCATAGGGGACAAATTCTGAATCGCTCCAGTCGACGGGCAGCGCAAAGTTGGCGCTCACCGAATGGGATGCGAACAGCCCGGTTTCCCTCGCTGCTGAAATCAGGTTTGTGTCGAGCCCCAACACAACATCTGCGTCCGAGTTCTCGCCTTCCAGCCGCACACGCGACAAAAGGGCTGCGCCGTCTTCGAGGCCAACAAGATTCAGGTCACAGTCACACACTGCCTCGAACGCCTCTTCGATCTGAGGGCCGGGGCCCCAGTCGGATACGAAGCTGTCATAGGTGTAAACGGTCAACTGGGGTTTGTCGGCGGCAAAGGCCGACGTTGCACTCAGTATTCCCGCAGCAATAATCAGATGTCTCATATCATCCTCCATTGCGGCGTCAGGACAAGGATGGATGAATCCGCTACCTTTCCCTCCGCCGGTTCTAGCCGGTTCAGGTTCAACGGGTTCGCCGGATGGCATCTCAGCGCGATGTGACGCGCACCCCGAGGTAGTGCCGTGACTAGGGCAAGTTCGAACCGAACTCAACAGAAATCCGCGAGCGTTGTCCGCGCCGAACAGGGATTGCTGGGCCTTGAGCCAGGTTCTTCGAACGTAGCGTGGCGCCGGATTCACAAGAGAGCAATCAGAACAGTACGGCAGGTGGTCAGAAGAACACGACGTGGCCTTGCTTGTCGCCGCGCCCCTCTAGCTGCCATGCGCAACGGAACGCCGAAAGAGTAAAAGGCTTGTGGTCAAAAGCATGGCCCCCAGCAATGTCATCCAGAAGAACTCAGGCCAGACGGTTTCGATCCCGGCTCCCTTGAAGACGATTGCCTGGCTGGCGGACATGTAGTGGCGAGACGGAAGGAGCAGAGTTGCAACCTGCAACCATTCGGGCTGCCCCTCGATCGGGGTTTCGCCGCCTGACAGCATCAGCATCGGCAGGATCGTCAGCATCACCAAAAGCGCAAACTGCGCCATGGATCGCGCGAGCGTTGCCAGAAATACCCCCAAAGCTGTAGCGGTGAAAAGAAACAACGCGGTGCCGAGAAGAAAAAGAACCTTCGACCCCGCGATGACCACTCCCAATGATCCTTGCAGAACAAATGTCATCGACAGCGCCGTCGCAACAAGAACCACTGCGGCGTTTGCCCATATCTTGGCGGCAGCGATATCGAACGGTGTTACCGGCATGGCAAGCAAATGCTCGATCGTTCCATGCTCGCGCTCACGGATCATCGCTGCTCCTGTCAGGATCGTGGTCAGCCACATGATCTGACCGATCAGGGCAACGATCCCGGCAAATCGGACCGTATCGCGGTTCGGATTGAAGGCGCTGCGCACGATCATGCCGATTTTGGGCGGATCCAATAGATCGGCACCAATGGCGAAGCGGCGGATTTCAGCACTCAGAATGTTGGAGATATAGCTTGACCCTATCCCCGCCTGTTCCATTGCGGTTGCGTCGATGAGCACCTGAATCTCTGGAGAACGGTTGGCCCGGAGATCCTTTTCGAAACCCGGCGGTACAGCAACGACAAAGATGAAACGACCCGCATCCATCTCTGCCGTACCCGTCCCGGGCTTGATGTGCACCACGGGCTGGAACTCTGGTGGAAAGAATGCAGCGGCCAACGCACGAGAAAGCGGAGAGTTGTCTTCATCCGAAAACGCAATTGACGCGTTGTTGACAGAAGTTGAAACTCCGGTCGCTTCCATGATCGGTGACAGAGTGAACGACCAAACCAGTAGCGCCATCATCACCCAATCGCGGCGCAGGCTTATCATCTCCTTCAGTCCAAGCCAGAAAATGCAATGCAACCGTCGCATTTACTTCTCCTGAGCCCGAAGCGCCAGCACCGCAATTGCTGTAAACACCGGCCCAAAGCAGGCCAGCGCCAGAATATCAGGGCCAAGCGCTTCCCAACTCAGACCTTTGGTGAATGCACCGACGTTCAAGTGCAGGAAATAGGACGACGGCCACAGCGATCCGATCGTCTGCGCGCCGGGCTCCAGGGTCGAGACCGGTTGCAGCAGGCCGGAAAACTGGATGGTGGGCACAACCGAGGCGATGGCGGTTGCAAAGGTTGCGGCAACCTGGCTTGACGTCATGGTTGCGATCAGCAAGCCATAGGACGTTGTGGCCCAAACATAGAGGAGCGCGCCAATCGCAAGTGGAATCGGATTGCCTTTGAGCGGCACACCGAAAACCAGAATGATCATCCCGGTCAGAAGCAGAAAATTGGCAAATGCGATCACAATATAGGGGATCTGCTTGCCGATCAGGAATTCGAGCCGCGTCGTGGGCGTCACATAGAAATTGACCACCGAACCCAATTCCCGTTCCCGCGCCACACTGACGGCCATCAGGATCGCAGGCAGCATGATGAGCAGGATCGCGGGCATGGCAGGAGCCATCGCGGCTATGCTCTCGAAACTCTGATTGTACCGGAAACGCGGCTCGATCCGGGCAATCTCTGCTTTCTTCGCGCCACTGTTGTCGGCCAGAACGTTCAGAAATGTTTGGTGCAGCCCCATGGCATAGCCTTCGACCGTCTCGCCTTTGAACGGGATTGCCCCATCCACGATCGCCAGAACCTCTGTCGGCTCGCCCGAGCGCAGCTTGCGTCCGAAATCCGGCGGTAATTCCACGACCAGAGAAACTTCGTTGGCGGCCAACCGACGATGCCCTTCGGTTGCAGAGGTCAGTGGGGTCGTTGGCTGGAAGTACCGTGACCCTTCGATTTCGGCAACATAAGCTCGGCTTTCCGGGCTTTGTGACAGGTCGTAAACCGCAAAGTTCAGCTCCTCAATATCCAACGTGATCCCGTAGCAGAAAACCAGCATCAACAGCGCTGAACCCAAAAACGCGAACGCAAGCCGAACTCGGTCGCGCAACACTTCTATCGCTTCACGTCGAGCATACGCCAAAACCCGCCCGACTCCTCCTCCGGTTCCTGCGCGCGCTGTGTCAACCGGGATCGTCGGAGCCGAGACTGGAACTGGCGGATCGGCGGCTTGCAGAACGGACACGAAGGCGGCTTCCAGACTGTCGACACCTTCCGCCGCAATCAGCTCATCCGGTGTACCTTCGACAAGAACCCGACCCGCATGCATGAACGAGACGCGGTCGCAACGTTCGGCCTCAGACAAGAAGTGGGTTGAGACGAAGATTGTCACGTTCTCCTGGCGTGCCAGCTCGATCAGAAGCTCCCAGAACGAGTCGCGCGCCTCGGGGTCCACGCCTGACGTCGGTTCATCCAGAATGAGAATTCTCGGGCGGTGGATCACAGCGACTGCAAGTGACAATCGTTGCTTGATGCCAAGAGGCAATGACATGGCCAGCGCATCACTATGGGCTCCAAGAGCGAAGCGATCCAGCAATTCGTCGATCCGCGCATCGCGGTTATCGATCTCGAAAATTCGGGCGTGAAGTTTCAGGTTCTGGCGGACAGTCAGTTCGCCATAAAGCGAAAATGCCTGACTCATATAACCGATTTCTCGGCGCAATTGCAGGTCATGCGCGTCAGCAGGCCTGCCAAACAAATAGGCCTCGCCCGAACTCGCGGGCAGCAGGCCGGTCAGCATTTTCATGGTTGTCGACTTGCCGCAGCCATTCGACCCGAGAAAGCCGAAGATTTCTCCAGGCCTGATAGCGAAATTGACGGCATCGACTGCAACGAAATCCCCAAAACGACGGGTCAGGCCGCGTGCGATAATAACAGGTTCAGCGGTGGTATGTGGGCTTGGCTTTTGTTCCTGGCTTTGCTGCGGTGTCTTGTGTGTCCGGAGCCGCCTATAAGCTGTTTCGAGATCTTCTTCGTCGCCCCTTAATCCTTGGGGCGCCCCCTGGAAAAGTACGCGCCCCCTATCCATGGCGACAATTTGGTCAAATTGCTGAGCCTCATCCATATAGGCCGTTGAAACCAGTACGGTCAGGTTGGGGCTGTCCGCCCGAATTGCGTCGATCAACGCCCAGAATTGCCGACGTGACAGCGGATCGACGCCGGTTGTCGGTTCATCCAACACCAGAATTTCCGGATCGTGGATCAGCGCGCAACAAAGCCCCAATTTCTGTTTCATGCCGCCTGAGAGTTTGCCCATCAACCGATCGGCGAAGGGTGAAAGCCCCGTCGCCGCCAACAGCGCGTCGATTCGGATATCGCGTTCCTCCGGGCCTTGTCCGAAGATGCCCGAAAAAAACTCCAGGTTCTCTCGGACCGACAGTTCGGCATACAGGTTGCGGCCCAGCCCTTGCGGCATGAAAGCGATGGAAGGGCACACGCGGCGACGATGTGCCGGATCGTCGATTGGACCCCCAAGCACATCAATTGTTCCGGCCTGCAGTTTTTTCGCTCCGGTCACAAGCCCCAGCAGGGTCGACTTTCCGACCCCATCCGGCCCGATGAACCCGGTGAGCCGGCCGGTGGGAAGTTCCAATGATACTGCGTCCAGTGCGACAACCTTGCGATACCGATGTGTGACGCCCTGAACGCGGATCGTTGCGGCTGCTCCGGCACTCATTCGAACAACTCAGGTGGAATGCGCCTTTCCAGAGCGTCTGGCCATACGGCGCCAGACGTGAGGCGTATCACCGCCATACCCCTCAGTCCGGTTTTGACATGTTCTATCCGCTCCGAGACCAGTTCCTCTGGAATGCGGACGCGGACCCGAAACACCAGTTGTTCGCGTTCGCTCAGTGTCTCCACCTGCTTTGGTGTGAACTGAGCTTCGGGCGAGACGAAAGTAACGGTTGCCGGGATGGCATAGTCGGGCAGGGCATCAAGTACGATGCGCGCTTCGGCACCGATTGGCAAAAGACCTGCTTCACGGGCCGGAAGGAACACTTCCATATAGATGTTTTCAAGACTGAGAAGGGTCAGGATCGGCTCTCCCGCGCCGACGACTTCTCCGGGCTCAGCCAATCGATAGAGGACCCGTCCGGGCATGGGGGCAACAAGGGAGCTGTCCTCGATCTTTGCAACGATCCGTCGAACCTCGGCCTCGGCCGCCACGATCTGGCTAGCCGCAGTTGCAACGCGGGCCTTGGCCGCGCCCAGGACAGCCTCGGCCACTTCCTTGGCGGTTACGCGTGCCTCGAACACGGTTTCGGAAATATTCTGGCCGGCCAGCAACGCTGTCGCGCGGTCAAATTCCTGCTTTGCCCTGCGCTGTTCGCTCTCTCGCTGGACGACCACGGCCTCGGCTTCGGCCTTGTTCTGGCGCGCCAGGGCAACTTCGGCTCTGGCTCGATCAAGTGCAGCCGACAACTCATCCGTATCCATTTCGACAAGGATATCACCAGCCGAGACAAGTTCGCCTTCTGCTGCCATGATCCGGGCGATGCGCCCGGCGCTGGTCGGGGCGATTTCAACCTGTTCAGCCTCGATCCGCCCGTTGCCGTGCACAAAGCCGGGCGGCAGTTCTTCGCCGTTCCTGGCGATGACCACATACGCCACTGCCCCTGCCAGCAGGAGTATGGTTGCAAAAGTTATCGAGCCTGCCGTCAGTTTCATGAACAAGTGTCCAACTGTTGACGATGCGCTTTGAATATATTTTTTCCCAACCCAACCTACATTGCGATGAATCAAACGGCAGTAATGGCCTGACGACGGGTACCTATTTGTCGTTGACACACTTCCGACGCGGCTAAGAGCGATCGGGCATCGAGCCATAGTTTCCAAAAGGCGGGAACGATAAGATCGTTTTACTTTGATCTATTCGACAAGCAATATCTTATTCAAAGATTTTGGGAGGACCACCATGCGCACGCAAGTCGCCATAATTGGCGGTGGCCCGTCAGGGTTGTTGCTGGGCCAGCTACTCCATCGAAAGGGTATCGACACGGTCGTTCTGGAAAGGAAAACCAGGAACTATGTTCTCGGCCGCATTCGCGCGGGGATTCTGGAAGTCGGATTTGTCGAGCTTATGCGCGAGGCAGGAGTATCGGAAAGAATGGACAGGGAATGCTTTGTCCATGACGGTACGGTGATCTCTTATGGCGGTACGGAATTTGGCATCAACTTCAAGGAGCTGACCGGCAGTCACGTTGTCGTCTATGGCCAAACCGAGTTGACACGGGACCTATACGATGCCCGCGAGGCCGCAGGTGGCAAGGTCATTTTCAATACAGACAATGTCACCATTCACGGCGCAGATACCGATACACCGCACGTCTCCTACATGGTCGATGGCACCGAATACCGCATCGATTGTGACTACGTCGCCGGTTGTGATGGGTTTCACGGGGTCAGTCGTCAGACCGTTCCCCTGACCGTGCGACGCGAATACGAAAAACTCTATCCTTTTGGGTGGTTGGGCGTTCTGTCTGAAACTCCACCTGTGAACGACGAAGTGATCTATGCTGGATCCGACCGTGGCTTTGCCCTGTGCTCGATGCGCAACGAACATCTCAGCCGGTACTACATCCAGTGTTCCCTGTCCGACAGCCCCGAGGATTGGACGGACGGCGCATTCTGGGATGAACTCAAGCGCCGCATTCCCGAAAAATACGCGGAAAATCTGGTGACCGGCCCATCGGTCGAGAAATCAATTGCGCCGCTCAGGTCTTTCGTTGTCGAACCCATGCGCTGGGGGCGCCTGTTCCTTTGCGGGGATGCCGCCCATATCGTACCCCCAACCGGGGCCAAAGGATTGAACACCGCCGCCAGCGACATTCACTATCTCTATCATGGATTGATGCAGTTTTTTGAGGAGGGTGACAGTGAAGGTATCGACCGCTACTCGGAAAAGGCATTGGCGCGCATATGGAAAGCAGAGCGTTTCAGCTGGTCAACCACCAACCTGCTGCATCGCTTTCCATATCAGAACGAATTCGATCTCAAGATGCAGCAGGCAGACATAGATTTCCTGCGGGAAAATCGCGAGGCACAGTCGGTGTTTGCGCAAAACTATGTGGGGCTGCCATATTGATGTGGACAGGATGTTTGAACCCAAATCGTCCGTTTCATGTTGCCCTGTTTGCCGATCAGAGAAACGAGGTTTCAAAGGAGACGCTTGAATGAACGACCGATTTCGCGACGGAATGGAGGTGCGCCGGAGAATTCTGGGTGACGCCCACGTTGATCGTGCCGAAGCGGCAAAGTCGGATTTTGATGAACCGTTCCAGACCCTGATCACCGAAGCGGCGTGGGGCACGGTCTGGGCCTCGGATGGGATCAGTGACCGCGAACGTTCGATGCTGACACTTGCCTTGTTGGCGGCACTGGGAAACTTTGACGAAATCCCCATGCATATCCGCGCC
Source organism: Ruegeria sp. YKSF57 (assembly GCF_059612585.1). Classification (NCBI taxonomy): domain Bacteria; kingdom Pseudomonadati; phylum Pseudomonadota; class Alphaproteobacteria; order Rhodobacterales; family Roseobacteraceae; genus Ruegeria; species Ruegeria sp. YKSF57. Next base: position 13,672 of record NZ_JBXWQW010000022.1, read on the forward strand.
ACGGCTCGGACCGGGGCCAGCAAGCAGGATGTGTTGGAGGCATTTCAGCATGTGGCGATCTATGCCGGTGTGCCGCGTGCCAATCACGCATTCAAGCTGGCCAGGCAGACCTATGACGAAATGGAAAAGGAATGACAGCCAAACGCGCGCAGCACCAGAATAAGGGAGGAGAGATCTGACAATGTTGAAACCAGGCGAGTTCTATCAGAGGGATCGTGAATGGCATCCTCCAGCCCTCACGCCAAATTACAAGACAAGCGTGTCGCGCTCACCTCAGTACTCTTTGATCTCGTTGCAAAACTCGATCGGCGAAGTCACGGGTCCCGTCTTTGGTCACAACGACATCGGCCCGAATGACAACGATCTGATCTACAATTACGCGCAACCCGACCAAAGCGCCATCGGCGAGCGCATCATACTTCATGGGCGCGTTCTGGACGAAAATGGTCGACCGGTTCCTGGTACCCTGGTCGAGATCTGGCAGGCCAATGCGGGCGGTCGTTACCGGCATAGGAAAGACACCTACCTCGCGCCGATCGATCCGAATTTTGGTGGTTGCGGCCGAACCCTGACTGACGAAAATGGATACTACTACTTTCGAACGGTCAAACCCGGGGCCTATCCCTGGCGAAACTGGGTCAACAGTTGGCGTCCTGCACATATCCACCTGTCGATATTCGGTAGCGCGTTTGCGCAGCGTCTGATCACTCAGTGCTATTTCGAAGGCGACCCGCTGATCCCGCAATGCCCGATCATCAACACCATTCCGGACCCAGACGCAATCGAGCGACTGATCGCGCCTTTGGATCTGAACTCTACCATCCCGCTCGACACAATCGCCTACAAATTCGACATGGTGCTCAGGGGGCGCCGTTCGACCCTGTTCGAGAACCGCCTGGAGGGGAACTGATCATGCCGCAGGAGCTCAGATACCTCAAGGAAACACCGTCTCAGACGGCTGGGCCGTATGTCCATATCGGTCTTGCGCCGGGGGCAGCCGGATTTGACATATACAAACACGAACTTGGGCACGACATCGCAGGTCCAAATGCGAAAGGAGAGCGCATTCGCATCGAAGGTGTGGTGATTGATGGCACCGGCAGCCCGATCAAGGATGTGTTGCTTGAGGCGTGGCAAGCCAATTCCGAAGGTCACTATGCACACCCGGAAGACGAGGGAGAGGTTGAGGTCGGATTTCGAGGCTGGGGCCGCGTCATCACCAACTTTGACACCGGCGAATGGGCATTCGATACGGTCAAGCCCGGACCGACCCGGGGGCGCAACGTTGGCGTTCAGGCCCCACATATCAGTTTGTGGATCGTTGCCCGCGGCATCAATGTCGGACTGAACACGCGCATTTATTTCGACGACGAAGTCCAGGCAAATGCTGCTGACCCGGTGCTTAACCTGATCGAATGGGAACGACGGCGCGATACTCTGATTGCGAAGCGTTCCGAACGGGACGGGCAGGCGGTTTATCGCTTTGACATCAAGCTGCAAGGCCAGGATGAGACCGTTTTTTTCGATATCTGAGGCAGTTTGTTCATCGCCCGGTTCAAGTTGGCCGGTGGACCCACCAGGATAGGCCAAGCCATGACCAAGCCCTGCATCATCTGCGTTGCCATCACGGGGTCGTTGCCAACAAAGGCCAACAACCCTGCAGTTCCTATTACCGTGCAGGAACAGATCGAAAGCACCCACGAAGCGTTCGAAGCAGGGGCTTCAATCGTCCATGCCCATGTTCGGAACGACGACCAGACACCAAGTTCGGACCCCGAAAAATTTGCCCGGCTCAAGGAAGGTGTGGAAAAGCACTGCCCCGGGATGATCATCCAGTTTTCGACCGGAGGACGCTCGGGCGCAGGGAAAGAAAGAGGTGGAATGCTGCCTTTGGCACCCGATATGGCCTCGTTGTCGGTAGGCTCGAACAATTTTCCCACGCGCGTCTACGAAAACCCGCCGGATCTGGTGCGATGGCTCGCTGCTGAAATGCGCAAATACAACGTAATCCCCGAAGTCGAAGCCTTTGACCTCAGCCATATTCTGAACGCCATTCACATGCATGGCGAAGGCATTTTGCCGGGCCAACTCTATGTGCAATTCGTTATGGGGGTGAAGAATGCGATGCCCGCTGACCGTGACGTATTCGACTATTACGTCAAAACCATGCAGGCCCGTGCACCAAACGCTGAATGGTGCGCCGCTGGTATCGGGCCGAACCAGATTGTTGTCAACGAATGGGCTATTGCCGCCGGTGGTCACACGCGCACTGGCCTCGAAGACAACGTCAGGCTCGATAGAAGTACGCTAGCGCCTTCCAACGCGGCGCTGGTAAGACGCGCGGTCGAACTTTGCGACCGCTATGATCGTCCCGTGGCAACATGGCGGCAGGCAAGAGAGATGCTGAAGCTCGCAAGAGCTATTCCCGAAAAATGTTAACTGCAAGGCCGGGAAAGAGAACTATTCACCGACCGTCAGCGTGTCTAGGTACGGCTGTGGTTCGGCGGCAGCGCGACTCTGGCGCGCAGACGTTTTTCAACGGCACTTAACTTGTGCGCCGCCTGATTAAGCCCAGGCTGGCGCGATCCTGACAACTGGCGAGTTGAACAAGCCGGAATGACAAAGGGCCGGAATGACCGGCCCTCTCGTCAGACTATCGGCGGGGTTCATCCAAGTACGGCTTTGACGGCCTGAACTGTCCCGGCCACAACCTGATCCGCCTCTTCGCGGGTCAGGCAGAAGGGTGGCGCAAAGCCGAGGATGTCGCCTTGTGGCATGGCGCGGGCGATGATTTTGCTTTGCTCCAGCAATTTGGCCGATACCTGCGGGCCGATCTTGTCGGCTGCGTCAAAGAAGGTGCGACTGTCCTTGTCCTTCACGAACTCAACAGCGCATAGCATACCTTCGCCGCGCACGTCGCCGACATTGGCATGGTCCGACAATGCCTCGGCCATGGTGGCATTGAGGTAGGCCCCAACGTCGCCGGCATTTCGCACAAGGTTCAACTCGTCAATCAGCTTGAGGTTGGCAACCCCTGCCGCGGCCCCGATCGGGTGCGCCGAATAAGTCCAGCCGTGGCCGATCGGGCCATTTTCATCCGTGCCCTGTTCCAACACTTTCCAGACCTTGTCCGAGACGATGGATCCGGAAAGCGGCGCATAGGCCGAGGTGAGGCCCTTGGCGATGGTTATGATGTCGGCCTCTATCCCATAGTGATCCGAACCGAACATGGTGCCGAGGCGGCCAAAGCCGGTTACCACCTCATCTGCGACCAGCAGGATGTCGTGTTTTTTCAGCACCGTCTGGATCGCTTTCCAGTACCCTGCGGGCGGCGGAACGATGCCGCCGGTGCCCAGCACCGGCTCGCCTATGAAGGCTGCGATTGTATCTGCGCCCTCGCGCTCGATCAGCGCTTCCAGTTCGGCCGCGCAATGGGCCGCAAACTGGTCTTCAGTCTGTTTCAGGTCGGTGCGGCGATAGTAATAGGGCGCCTCGGTGTGGATCACCTGTTCCACCGGCAGGTCGAATTTCTTGTGAAACAATTCCAGCCCGGTCAGTGAGCCGGTAACCAGACCCGAACCATGATACCCTCGCCAGCGCGAGATGATCTTCTTCTTCTCGGGGCGACCCAGAATGTTGTTGTAGTACCAGATCAGCTTGACATTGGTTTCATTTGCATCGGAACCGCCAAGCCCAAAATAAACCTTCGACATGTTCTTGGGCGCCCGGTCCAGGATCATCTTTGACAGCGTGATCGAGGCCTCGGTACCGTGACCCACGTAAGCGTGGTAATAGGCCAGTTCGCGGGCTTGCTCTGCAATCGCCTCGGCAATTTCCTGACGACCATAGCCGACATTCACGCAATAGAGCCCGGCAAAGGCATCCAGCAGCTTGTTGCCGTCACGATCTTCGATAAAGACGCCGCTGGCGGTCTTAATCACGCGGTTCGGGCTTTCCCCCCGAGCGTGCTGCGCCAGATGGGTCGAGGGGTGGAAAAAATTCTCGCGATCCCACTGGTCGAGTTGGTCGTTCTTCAGCATCAGTTTTCCTTTCTCATCCGTGTGGATCACGCCCAGTCACGGCAGACGTATTTTATTTCGGTAAATTCTTCCATGCCCAAACGGGCCCCTTCGCGACCCAGGCCGGATTGTTTGGTGCCGCCGAACGGTATGGGCGCGCCAGTGACCTTTGTGCGGTTGACCGCCACCATGCCATATTGCAACGCCCGGCTCAGCCGGTAGATACGGCGTGGGTCGTGACTGTGAACATAGGCCACCAGCCCGTATTCGCTGTCATTGGCTCGTGCAATCACTTCTTCCTCGGTGTCGAAAGGAGTGATCGGGGCGACAGGGCCAAATGTTTCCTCCGACATGATCAGAGCGTCAGCGGGTACATCCGTCAGCACGGTGGGTTCATAAAACAAAGGACCCAGCGCGTGACGCTTGCCACCACAGGACAGCTTGGCACCCTTGGCCATCGCGTCCGCCACATGCTCTTCCTGCTTCTGTACCGCCTTTTCGTTCATCAATGGGCCGATATCACAGTCATCCAGGCCCCGTCCGATTGTCAGAGCCTTTGCAGCTTCGGTGAACTTGGCACAGAATTCTGCATAGGCCGGGCGTTCGACAAAGATCCGGTTCGCCCCAAGGCAATCTTGTCCGGATGTTGCAAACTTTGCCTTGATGGTTTCGGCAACCGCCCGATCCAAATTGGCGCCTTTGAAAACAATCACCGGCGCGTGTCCACCCAATTCCATCACCAGCCGTTTCACCGTGTCGGCGGACTGGCGGTAGAGCAACTTGCCGATGGCTGTAGAGCCCGTGAATGACAACGCCCGGACCCGCTTGTCGCGCGTCCACGGCTCCACGATTGTGGCGGCCTCTCCGGTGACGACGTTGAACACACCCGCAGGGATGCCCGCGCGTTCGGCAAGTTCTGCCAACGCCAACGCGCTGAAAGGGGTTTCGCCGGACGGATGGGCAACAACGGTACAGCCTGCTGCCAGAGCCGCAGCTGCCTTGCGGGTGAGCATCGCCGAGGGGAAATTCCAGGGCGTGATCAGGGCCGCAACACCCATTGGTTCGCGCCACAATTCCACTTCAGCATCCGGCAGGTGGCTGGTCACGCCTTCGATATTTGGGCGTTTGGCTTCCTCGGAATAGAACTCCACAAAAGCTGCGCCGTACTCGATCTCGCCGCGGGCTTCCGACAACGGCTTGCCCTGTTCCAGCACCATGATGCGGGCCAGGTCCTCCTTGTGATCCAGCTGCAGCTCGTACCAGCGGCGCAAGATCTTTGCGCGCTGTTGGGGAAGAAGTGCGGACCAAGCCGGAAAAGCTGCCTGAGCAACCTCAACCGCACCAGATGATTCCTCTGCCGAAAGGCTTGCGACATGACCGAGTTCGGTTCCGTCTGCCGGGTCGGTGACAGGAAAAGATCTGCCATTGGCGGCAGCACACCATTTTCCATTTATATAGGAAAAAGAACGTACTAATGCCTTGTCTGCAATATCTGCGCGAGCAGAGAGAGCGGTTTCTGTCATGAACAACCTCCAAACCTTCGCAGCCGATTCTGCCCGATCGCCTTAGAAGTTGTGGCCGAATTTGGCCCCGCTGACAGAAGATTCATCTGACAAGGACCCTGAACCTTTGCCTAACTCCGGCCTAGCAACAGTTCAAAGGGTGGAGGGCTTTGACCCTTGACCGGTTTGGTCACGACATATGTGAAATACCTCGACAGACCGATGCGGGCGTCCAGCATTTCGTCGATCAAACGTTGATAGGCGTCGATATCCCGGGTGATGATCTGCAGAAGATAGTCAAAACCTCCGCCAAGTGCCCAGCAGGCGGTTACCTCGTCATAGCGCTGCATCGCAGCCTCAAAAGCCCGAAAGCTGGCAGCGGTGTGATCGGTGATCTCTGCCGCAACAAACACTGTCACATGCGGCGCCAGTTTCCGCAGGTTGATGTGGGCACCGTATCCTTCGATCAACCCGGCTTGTTCCAGCTTCTTCAGCCGGTCCCAGCAGGGCGTCGGCGACAAACCGATCCGGTCGGCCAGCGCGGCCTTGGTAATGCGGCCCTCGGTCGAAAGCACGCGCAGAATCTGTAGGTCGCGCTGATCCAATTGCATGTGATTGGTCCGGTTACGTCTCGGTCACGCCAACAACTGCCAGACAATCCCCGGACTGGATCAGGCCGGGATAGTGGCGGCTGATGACATGGCCATCGCGGCGCGCGTGGTATTCGCGCGGTGGCTGCCCAGTTCGGTCCAGCGGCCAGACACGGGCGATCAGATCGCCCTTGGAAACCGGTTCACCCAAATCCACCATCACCTCATAAAGCCCGTCGCCTTCGCTGAACAAAAAGCACTCGTCATCGGGCATGGACAGGTTCACCGTTTCGTCGATCTGCATCTCGCCTTGCAGGATGCCGAAGTGTATCAGGACGTTGCGCAGTCCCTTCTTGGCAATCGCATTACTGCGGGCGGTGGAAGAGCCGCCACCACCAAGTTCGGTAGTGACGAGCACCTTGCCCATCTCCTCGACTGCGGTGTCGTACATACCGGCGCTGTCAATTTCCAGAAGCTGTACCGAGTACGGGGCATTGAATGCCTTCATCGCGGCGAAACAGGCGTCCTGCGTGGCCTTGTCCTCAAGAATATGGGCTGCGGCAAAAGGTACAAAATCCAGTGTTCTGCCGCCTGAGTGGAAATCCACTGCGACGTCGGCCAACGGCAGAAGCGTGCGCTGGAAATAGTCAGCGATCTTCTCGGTCACGGTGCCGTCAGGGCGGCCCGGAAACGACCGGTTCATGTTGCCTTTGTCGATCGGCGAAGTACGGGTTCCGGCCCGGAAGGCGGGATAGTTGAAGGCAGGGATGATGATCAGCCTGCCGGTCACATCTTCGGCGCGGGTCGTGGCCGCCAATTCGTGCAGGGCGATGGGGCCTTCGTACTCATCACCGTGGTTGGCCCCGGTCAAAAGCGCAGTTTTGCCTTCGCCATTCCGGATCACGGTCAGCGGGATCATGATTGAACCCCAAGCGCTGTCATCGCGGCTGTAAGGTAGTTTCAGAAAGCCGTGATGCACCCCATCCTGGTCAAGCGGGATGGTGGATGAGATCGGATTTTCCTTCATGGATCAGTCCTTTACGACCATTTTGCGCGGCACGTTTGACAGGCATTCCGGCCCGTTCGCGCCGATGCGAATGCTTTCGGTGATCTCGAAACCCCAGTCTTCCATCCAAAGACCCGTCATGAAGTGGAAAGTCATGTTTTCCTGCAGAACCGTCGTATCGCCCGGGCGCAGCGACATGGTGCGCTCGCCCCAGTCCGGCGGGTAAGACACGCCGATGGGATAACCGGTGCGGTTGTCCTTCTCGATGCCATATTTTTTCAGAACCTTGAAAAAGGCCTTGGCAATGTCTTCGCAGGTGTTGCCTGCCTTGGCCATCTCCAGCCCCGCATCCATGCCTTCAAGCACTGCTTTTTCGGCATCCAGGAAGGTTTGCGTCGGATTGCCCAGAAACACGGTTCTGGACAATGGGCAATGATAGCGGTGCACGACGCCAGCAATCTCGAAAAAGGTCCCTTCGCCAGACTTCATCGGCAGGTCATCCCAGGTCAGATGCGGCGCGGCGGCGTCGGGTCCAGACGGCAACAGTGGCACGATGGCCGGATAATCACCGCCAATGCCCAAACTTTCGTCAAAGCGCAGTGCGGCGTCATAGATATCGGCGACAAGATCGCATTTGCGCATGCCGGGTTCGACCTTGTCGAAGATCCGCTGATGCATCCGTTCGACGATCTTGCCGGCCTGGCGCATAAAGGTAAGTTCGGCCTCGGATTTTACCGCACGCTGCCAGTTGACCAGCGCATTGGCATCGGCAAAGCGGGCATTGGGCAGGTGTTTTTGCAACGACGCAAAAGCTGCGGCCGTGAACCAGTAGTTGTCCATCTCGACGCCGATATTGCCGCTGTCGTGTCCACGGTCCTTCAGTTGTGCCGAAAGGTAATCCATCGGGTGCCGTTCGGTCGACTGCACATAGTGGTCCGGGTAGCCGATGATATTGGCGGGATTCATAAAGCAGGTGCGCAGGGCGCCATTTGCATCCTGACCACGCCCATACCAGATCGGGTCGCCGTCCATGCCCAGCACAACGCATTGATGCACATAGAAGGACCAGCCGTCATAACCGGTCAGCCAGTTCATGTTCGAAGGATCGGTAACGATCAAAAGATCGAGTCCACGCCGCGCCATTTCGGCCCGGGTATTGCTGATGCGTTGCTGGTATTCAGCATGCGAAAAATACAGCTTTGGGTTTGCCATATGGGTAAGTCCTGGTTGATCAGCTGGTAATGTTGGTGCCTGCACCCGCCGCATTGGCGCGGGAACCTGCAAGTGTTGCTATAGCGGTGTCCTGTACACCGGTTCCGGTCAAGTCGCAGACGGTGATGTCCGCATCCGAAGCCCGGCCCGGTACCTGGCCCGCAATAATTTGGCCCAGTTCGGGAAATCTCCCTGTTTCGGTGACAGTGCCCGCGGCCAGTGCAGGGCGTAACTCGCCTTGCTTTACGGATTGTGCCAGCCGGTCCACAACAAACAACGTCGCGGCGGGGATCACATCTGGTGAAAGCTCGGTCTTGTAATCGGCATCAGAACCCATGGCAGTCACATGTTGTCCGGGCCGGAGCATTTCGGCACTGATCAGCGGTTCGCCGGATGGTGTGGTGGTCACAACGATATCAGCCTGCTCCATTACTTCGGCAATGCTGCCAGCGGTGACCTGGATGCCCAGTTTTTCCGCGCAATCCCGCGCACACGCCTCGGCTTTCTGCACATCGCGGCCCCAGATGACGGCGCGTTGGATATCGCGCACCAATGTCAGCGCTTCCAGTTGCAGCCGTGCCTGAATACCTGTGCCGAGGACGCCTGCGACTGTGCTGTCTTCCCGCGACAGATGTTTGGCCGCGACCGCACCGGCGGCGGCGGTACGGACATCGGTCAAATAGCCGTTATCCAAAAGTACTGCCTGCACGATGCCGGTTTTCGCGTCAAACAGCACCATCAATCCATTGAGGCTGGGCAGGCCCAGATTAGGGTTGTCGAAAAACCCGGGACTCATCTTGATGGCAAACCCGTCCAGCCCCGGCACGTAGGCGGTCTTTACGTCTACCTCCCCGTTGTACTCAGGCACATGAAAACTAAGAATCGGGGGCATCTGCACATCTTTGGTGGCAAGCAGGCGAAATGCCTCTTCCACGCACATGACCGCGTCACCATCCAGCGCAACAGCGTTGCGCAGATCGGATTCCGTAAGAATCTTGATATCAGGCATCCACGCTTCCTTGTTTTCTGGTTTCTGCTTCGACATCGACGTTTTCGCCATTGATGATGCGCTTGTGCAAAACCATGTCGATGTTCTGCCCGCTTATCAGCGACACACAGCGGCCAGGATTGTCAACCTTGCCCGACAGCAGCGCGGCAATGCCGACGCTGCCAGAGCCTTCGATGACCTGTCGCTCTTGAAAATACGCATGACGGATTGCCTCGGCGATTTCAGTTTCAGTGACAAGTACAATTTCATCCACCAACGCTTTGGTCATTTCAAAGGTATAGGCATTGTCCAACCCAATGCCTCCGCCTAGGCTGTCGGCCAGCGTCGCTTTTTCTTCGACCAGAATGGGTTTGCCTGCTTTCAGGCATTCGTACATGGCGGCACCTCGTTCCATCGAGACGCCGATCACCCGTATTTCCGGGTTTGCGGCCTTCATCACCATCGCCACTCCGGAAATCAGCCCGCCTCCCGACAAGGGCACCAGCACGGTTTCCAGATTTGGCTCCTGCTTGAGAATTTCCAGCGCTACGGTGCTTTGGCCAGCTATGATATCGCGGTGATCAAAGGGGGGCAGCATGGTCATGCCCTCTGATACCAGCCAATCGACTTCGACCTGCGCATCATCCTGCGAACGACCGACAATGCGCACTTCTGCGCCGTGGGATTTGATGCCGTCAACCTTGTTCCGAGGCACCAGTTCCGACATGCAGATGACGCAACGCACACCCGCCTGTGCCGCGGCATATGCCAGCCCGCGTCCGTGATTGCCGGTAGAAACGCCCACGACTCCTGCAGCACGCTGGTCATCGGTCAGCGACAGAACCGCGTTGGTGGCGCCGCGCAGTTTGAAGCTGCCGGTGTTCTGAGTATTTTCCAGCTTCAGGGATATATTTCCGCCGGTCAACGTACTCAAGGACGGAGAGGAGGCCATGGCCGTCTTCCGGATACGTCCGGCAATCCGCGCGTGCGCCAGAAAGCTGTCCTGAAGGGTTATTTGTCTTTTCATCGGGCGTGTCCGTCTGCCTATAGTTCAAAAAGCCTGCCGTAACCCTGTCTCTGATCCGGAATTCCGGCCAAGCGCAGGCAACGCCAGACCATTGCCTGGTTCGAGCTCACAACCGGCTTGCCCAACGCATCCTCGATCCGTTGCACGCAAGTTGCGGCACGCAGAGCGGTGCAGGAGAGAAACAGTGCATCTGCCTGGCTGTCACAGGCAGCAATCGCGCCGTCGATAATGCTGTCCTCGGAAATCCGCGCCATTTGCCGGTCATCGGTCAGCCCAAAGCAGGTGGCGCTGACAACTTCGGGACCATGCGCCGCAAAGTACTGAGCCATTTCATCGGTTACGTCCGGGCTGTAGGGAGTCAGCAATGACACCCGTTTTGCGCCAAGGGCTGCAAAGGCATCAAAGGCAGCGGAACTCGGCGTGACGCAGGGCGTGTTCGGCTTGGCGGCGTTCAGATACCGGGTCACGGTATCATTGCCCAGCACGATTGAGGCCGCGGTACAGCAATAGGCGACCACATCCACCTCTTCATCCGGCAGGATCTGCGCCGCGGCCGCAGTCAGGCGCGGCCCGGTCTTCAGAAGCGTTTCCTTGGTGGTCGGATTTTCGAATTCGATCCGGTTCACGTAGACGCCAACCTGATCCGGATCACAGATTCGAGCGAAGTCGCGCTCAGACGTATGATCGGTTGCCAATGCCACCAGAGCAATCCGCTTTTTTACCGGGCGGGTGTCCAGCCGGGCGGGAATGCGCGACGGTGTGGTGTGGATATCCAGTGCCATTTTCGTACTCCTAAACGACAAGAACTGGCGTTTCGGCAAGGCTGGTCACCTTGTGCGAAACGCTACCCAAAAACACCCCTTCGAGCGACCCCAACCCGCGGCTGCCAATAACGATCAGATCGTTCTGGTGTTCTCTGGCAAAGCCGACGATTGTGCGCGCGACGGGACCGCCCTTGACGAAAGCCCGCACATTGGGAACGCCGGCTTCGCTTGCAAGAGACTTGCCGCGCTCGGCCACTTCTTTTGCGTGTCCCCGCATGATGTCGTCCAGATTGTCGGGTTTGTCCGAACCTACTATATGCATCGAGGCTTCGAGCAAGGAGTGGTGACGATATACCGTCAGTAGGGTCAAATCGGCTTTGCACAGCTGCGTCAGTTTCGCCGCCTTTTGCAGGGCCGCCTCGGCCCCGTGAGATCCGTCAAATGGAACCAGGATTGAAGCAAACATGGGGATATCCTTCCCTTACTTGGCAAAGGCCAGATCACGCAGAAACAATGCTATCTGCGGGAAAAATATCAGCGCCACCGACACGCCCAGCAGCATCAGGATAAATGGCGGCGTGCCACGTACGACCTCGGCATAAGGGCGTTTGAAGACCGCAATCGCGGTGAATATATCGCACCCAAAGGGTGGTGTGGCCGAGCCGATGGCGACTTGCAGCGTAATGATGGTGCCTACCAGCACGGGATCGATACCGACCGATTTCACGACGGGCGCAAAGACCGGAACCAGTACCAGGATCACCACGATCGGATCCACGAACATGCAACCGATGAAAAACGCAATTGAAATCACGAACAACACGCCAATCGCGCCCATCTCGCTGATACCGATGGCGCCCAGTATCTGCTGCGGCACCTGCGCGAAAGAAATCACCCAGGAAAACGCAGCACCAGCGCCAACCAGAATAAAGACGATGGCTGTTATGAGACCAGTGGATTTGGCCGTGTCATAAACATTTGCCAGCGTCATCGACCGGAAGACACCAACTTCGAGGATAAGCGCGTAAAGCACGCAGGCCGCTGCCGCCTCGGTCGGGCTGAAGATGCCTCCGTAGATGCCGCCAATGATGATGATCGGAAAGCCCATTGGCCAAAGCGCCTCCCGCATGGTCGTCAGGCGCTCGCCCCAACTGGCCTTGGGTTCGGTCGGAACGTTGTTGCGCACGGCGTACACGTAACTGTACCCGGAAAACAGGACGAGGATCAGCAGCCCGGGGCCAATGCCCGCGATGAACAGTTCAGCAATCGACGTGCTGGAAACAACACCATAGATGATCATCCCGATCGATGGCGGGATCAAAAAGGCAATGTCGCTGGCGTTGACGATCAGTGCCAGCACAAAGCTGTCTTTGTAGCCTGCCTTCAACATGCGGGGCCGCAGCGGCGAGCCGATCGCCACAACCGTTGCCTGGGTCGATCCCGAAACGGCGCCAAACATGGTGCAGGCAGCAGCGGTGGAAATCGCCAGCCCGCCACGGATATGGCCGACATAGGCCATCACCACATTGATCAACCGTCCGGCTGACTGGCCGCGCGTCATGATATCGGCAGCAAAGATGAACATCGGCACCGCAATCAAGGATGCGGGGCGGATGCCGGCCATCATCTGCTGCACCATCGTCTCGGTCCTGGCCAAATCACCGAACAGCATCAGAAAACCGATGAATGCACCGGCAATCAGCGGGATCATCATCGGGAAGCCCAGAAGAAGCAGGACAATCATGGTCAGGAAAATTGTTGCAGCCATTGAATTGCCCTCAGATCTCGATTTCTTCTTCGCTCTCATACCCTTCTTGCACATGGGTCGAGAGATAGATTTCGGGCGACGTAAAGTTACGCACCGCGGTCAGCAGATACTGGGTGCCGGTCATGAAGAACCCGGCAGGTACCCAGATCAAAATCACCCAAACAGGGATCTGCAACGCGGGCAACACGCGCCCGCGCGACGCCTGAGCGCCGATGTACTTCACCGAGTAGTAACAGAGCAGGAACATGAAAAATGCCGTGATCACGGCAATCACGACCATAAGTGCCTTGCGAACGCGTGGTGGAAACGTGTCATAGATGGCCGACATGCGGATATGACGGGCATGGCGTGCAGCATAGCTGATACCAGCAAATGTGATCAGGATGATCAGTATGCGGTTCAGTTCTTCGGAAAAGAAAATCGAATGCCCCAGCAAAAACCGTCCAACAACGTTGGCCACGGTATTGGCCGCCATCAGCAGGACGCCTGCGGCCAACAGAAATGATTCCGTACGGCTTATTGCGCTGTCCAGAACACCCAAAAATCCCGGCAAGGCCGAATCATGCGGATTGCCCATTTTCTCTCCCTATTGATTGGGCGGCAGGCCGGTCGTGTCCCGGCCCGTCGCGTTTCACCAAAGGGTTTCAGTTTGCTGTGGCCGCGAGGTCCGCTTTCATTTGCTCGAGAATGGCCGCGCCGCTATCGCCGGTCATTTCGACAAACTTCGCCTCAACCTCGGCTGCCGCCTCCTTGAAACACTGGCGCTGATCATCGCTCAGCACGGTAACCTGCATTTCCGGCTTGGCCTCCATGATCTTGGCCAGCTCCGTCTCTGCCGCCTGCTGTTGATACACAACCGTGTGGTCATAGGCGGCCTGGGCCGCGTTTTGAACGACCTGCTGATCTTCGGCGCTCAACCCGTCATAGAAATCCTTGTTGGCCATTACTGCCGTGGTGAAGTTGTTATGTCCTGCATAAGTGATGTAGTCGGTCACTTCGTAGATCTTGGTGGAGTAGAGGAAGAACGTCGGGTTCTCTTGTCCCTGGATAACATTGGTCTGCAGACCACCATATACCTCGCCCCAGGGAAGTGGCGTCGGCGTGGCGCCAAAAGCCTTGTAGCTTTCCACCAGAAGCGGGTTGGTCATGACCCGGAATTTCACTTCGTCCAGATCGGAACATGTTGCAACCGGCGTTTTGGTGGTCATGGCGACCTCGCCTTCGGGGAACATGTTCAACAACTCCAGCCCCTGATCGGCATAGAGTGGTTTGAACATTTCATTGATCGCCTTGCTCTCTTTGTAGAAGCGCGCCAGATGCTCCTGATCAGTGGGCAGCAGGTAAGGGACAAAAAAGACCTGCGCTTCGGGAATCAGCGACCCGGTAAAACCTGGTGATTGGTCCACGAACTGCAGAATTCCGTCCTGAGTCTGCTCCATGATATCGGCGGATTCACCCAAGGTGCCATAGGGGAACAGCTGGATCTCGTGATCCGAGTTCGCCTCGATCTCTTCCTTGAATTTCTGGGCATAAATGCCCTGCACATCGGTCATCGCTTCTTCGAATGCATAACGCCAGGTTTCCGCCTGCACGGTGGTGCCTGCTGTCAGTGCAATTCCCGCAGCCGTCAGGACTCCAAATGTAAATTTGATGGATTGAGCCATAGTTTCCTCCCAAGATCACCGGTGCCGGAGCACCGTCGTGCTCGGTTTGAGAGAAATTGTACTGCATGTCAATTTATTTATTGTAGCATGACAATGTTAAAACGTGAAAGGGGCAACTCCCTCAGGCGGCCGCCTGAGCATACCGGCAATCAGCTCCAGGCCTTGCCGGAACCGTTCCAGATCCTGGATGCTGCCCAGCGAAATGCGTACTGCATTTTGCTGTGATGTATTTGGAGTAAGGAAAGGCGCATCCGGGGCGACCGCCACCTTCAGTTCGCGCGCATACGAGACAAAACTTCCAGTGGTCCATCCCTCTGTCAGCGGCAGCCACAAATGAAGCGCCGATGGGTGCCCCTGCCACCGCCAGCCGTCAAGTACGTCCGCCGCAATACGGTAGCGTTCGTCCAACGCGCGCCGCTGCCATTGCGCAAGTTCAACTGCGGTTCCATCCTTTACCCACCGGGTCGCCAGTTCGCATATCAATGGTGTCGCCATCCAGCCGAACACGACAATCCGCCCGGTCAATGCAGGCAGCAGATGGTCCGGCGCGGCCATGTAGCCTGCGCGCAACCCGGACACGGTGCACTTGGTGAAGGTTGTCAGATATATCGATCGTTCGGGCGCCAGGGCGGACACGGGAACTGGCCGGTCTTCTGCAACAGGACCAAACGCATCGTTCTCTATGATGTACAATTCGTACTTTCGGGCGATTTCCACCAATTCCCCACGCCTGCCTTCAGGCATCATTCCGGCCGTGGAGTTGGCTAACGACGGAAGTAAAAACAATACTTTAGCGGATTTTTCACGGCAATGACGCTCTAGCGCATCAGGGATGACTCCATCCGCGTCCGTCTCAAGCCCCACAAGGTTCAGTCCGAGATAGGAACATCCAGAAACCAATAGATGATGCGTGATCCGGTCAGATACCACCGTGTCACCCGGGCGGGTCAACGCCGACAGCGCGGCAGACATCCCGTGGCTGACCCCATTTGTCATGATGATGCGTTCCGGGGATACTTCCAATCCGCAAATCCTCAACCAATCCGCTCCGGCGGCGCGATGCGCGTCATGGCCAATATTCGGACGGCAAGACAAATAGTAGGTCGGGTCCAACCCTTCGGGTAACTCCTTCAACGCCTGCTGAAACCGCTCTGCATGTTGCTGCGAGAAAACCGGTCGAGAAATCGACAAGTCGAAACCGGATCCTCTTTCCGAGCTCAGTTGAAACGGCTGGTCGTTGGGTTTGTCAGGATCCAGAACGTAGCTACCCCGTCCCACCTGACCATCAATCAACCGTTGCCGCCGCAAACTTTCATAAGCTTTGCTGACCGTATGTACGCTCAGGCCCAGTTCTTCGGCCAGTTTGCGATGAGTCGGAAGCTGCGTACCCTTTGGCAGCTTGCCATCAGAGATCGCCCTCGCAATGGATCGCGCGAGACTGGAATGTATAGGTGAGCCGAGGGAACTGGGGTCAGGAAGCCAAATTGTCATGCGACATATGTACAATTGATCAGTACAAACTGGCAATACAAACGTCGGCTTTCTGAGTTTTCCAGCGAGGCTTGTCGTAGCAGCGTCATTTCCTGTCTGCCGCCAATAACCCCGACCGTTCGCGAGTTAGGCAAGGTGCAACTTCTCAATATCGCGGCTGGGTGTGCGAAGTTCGTAGGGCAAACAGGTTTTCAGTCCTCGAGTCGCTACTTGTCGAGCGTGGTCAATATCCGGCTGTCCAACGACAAAATACGCGCGCTTTGGTTGCGGCTTTGATCCCGTAAGGCTTCGGCATAACCAACAGCAGACTCGGTTGTTGGCCGCATGCTCTCGAACAGCGGTTCGTCGGAATGAATGGCGATAATCTTGCTTTTACCAAGCGTGCTGTCATCGACCTGAAACGCAATGCCGCCGTTTTCCTGACTTTCCGCAATGGAATATGCGACGCGCACTGACAAAGGTCCGTTGCGTCCGTTACGGAGCGTCGAAATGTCGTTGTTCTGGCGTGAAATGTTGGGAATCAGATGGAACACGTTGCCGGAAACGTCCAACACCGAAACAGACAGAAAGCCATCCTGAGCGTCAGCAGGCAACACTATGTCGATAACCGGGTTTTCGCCAACCACATAATCCCCGGTCGGGTTTGGTGCGTTACCCGCTTCTCCGTTGCTGAAGTCTATACCAATTTCCCCCGCTGGCGCTGCCGGGAGAAAATTCTCGATCAGGCACAACGTCGGATTCAGGATACTGGTGTCGACGGTAACCGGGCGCTCTCCCCCAACCGCGCGAACGGAATCGAACAAGGCCGCACGTGTTTCAGCCGTTGCAACTGTTCCCTTGACCAGGATCTGGCTTTCGGGGCCGTAACCGGCGGCCGGAGGGTCCACTAGGTTCAACTCACCGCAATCGGCAAGGTTTTCGAGAACCGATGTAATTGCTTCGGCAGACAAAAACAGTTCCCTCAGTTCCACAGAAACATTGCCCTTCAATCCGCCGGAAAATCCCGCGCTGAAAACTTGTTCAACTTGTTCCTGGATACCCTTGTCACTCGTCAGGCCGTTGACCGACGCGTCATTCCCATTCAGCTCAAGTCTCCAGGAATCCAACGGAGAAAGGGCCTTTATTGTGGCCACCACGTCCGCACCCCATGTTTCGGCAATTTCACCAGATGCCAATGTGAGTTGGGCGAATCCAGCGTCAGATTCCACGATTGCAGTGATTTCCTCTCTGATCTGTTCAGTCGGTACATTGCCTATCGCACGGGGAACGCCGTTTTGGGGCGCTTCCACAATCAGTGTATATGGGTTGGCTACAGGATAGGTTGGTCCCATCATGCTGTCGAATAATCCCGCTACGTATCCGCCTGCGCCCAACAAAGCCAAGAAACCAACAAGCAAAATTACAACCAACCCACTGCGCGACCCTGTTTCATTCGCCTGTGGTGCAGGGCGCGAAGATTTTGGTTCCTTCATGAGCGCGGCTTGTGGCTTCGCCGGTTCTGGTTTTGCAGCACCCTTGGGCACGATAATCGTCGCATCCTCCAAAGGTGTTGTGTGCTCGGCCTTACGATTGGCAAGAGTGCGCAAAACCTCTGACGCGCTTTGAAAACGGTCGTCGGGGTCGGGAGCGGTCATCTTGTCGATTATCGACTTCAAAGGGTCCGGCACATCTTCTGTGTCCAAACGCTTTTTCTTATTCTCGACCACCTCCATCGGATTGCGCCCTATCTCGGGTGACTTGCCACGATAATTAGCCAAAAGCAGAGCGCCCAGAGAGTACAGGTCGGTGCGGGCATCCGTTTTGCCCGACAGTTGCTCTGGTGCGGCGTAGGCATATTTCCCGGCAAATTCGTTGCCGACAATGGTTTCTGCGCCGGGATTGGTGTCCTTGGCGATGCCAAAGTCGATAATCACTGCCTGCGCCGGGTCGCCGTTGCGCAGGATGATGTTGTCCGGACTCAGGTCCCGATGAACAATGTTCCTTGCATGCGCCGCCTCAAGGCCTTCACATACCCTCTTGCAGACTGTCAAAAGGTCCGCAGAAGACATCGGGCCTTCTTTAAGCTTTGCGTCCAATCCCGGCCCGTCCACATAATCCATCAAAAGATAAACGTGGCCATCGGCAGTTCGGTGATTTTCCGAATATCGCACCACTGCATCGTGCCGGATTTCACGGATTTCCTCTTCTCGCGTGAGCAGGACGAGGTAATCATCATTGCCCGAAAACTCTGCCTTAAGCACTTTTAGCGCAACTTGTCGGCCTGAAATTTCCGACTTGGCCCGATACACATCCGACGTGCCACCCCGGCCCAGGATCGCCTCGATACGGTAAGTATTATTTACCAAGTCGCCTGGCTGAAACAGGTCACCGGCGCGGGATTCGGTCATTCGGCCCCCATAGATCAATCGGTTGAAGCGAGTACGTTCTTAACCAAGCGCCTGGAATTCCACCCGACGGTTTTCATCCGCGCGGGTATCGTCCGAGTTATAGGGAACGGTTTCACCCATCCCGATGGCTTCCAGCCGGTTTTCCGGAATGCCGCAATCACCCACAAGATGACGTTTTACTTCCTTTGCACGCAGCAAGGACAGGTTTTGGTTATAGTCTGCCGACCCCGAACTGTCTGTGTGTCCGATGATTTGAAAGACCTGAACATCCACCGATTTCATGGCCTGGCAAAGCGAAGCGAGCTTGGGTTTCTGGTCGTCACGCAACGCCGCAGAGTCAAAATCGAAACTGATCTGCAAATTGACCTGATCCTCTTTCGCGACTTCTTGATAATCTGCCGCTGCAGCCACTGTGGTTCCACTGCTTTCTTCGGTTTCTGCGGTCGTAGCTTGCGTTGAAGGCACTATAACCAAGCCGCGCGTTTTTTGCTTGTTGAACGCATCGGTCATCTCTTCTGCCGTCATCTCGCTCGAAGTTTGTGCGCTTGCCGCTTGCAGGGCGAACAACCCCACCGCGACCGATGAACAGAAACGAACGAGATTTTTTTTGAAGAACATTGCCCGGCTCCCTGGCGCCAAATGAAGAGTTCTCCTGAGATTAACCAACGGGAATTGGTGTCACAATCATTATGTGCATTTGTTGAGCCTTCGACGTGACAGTTGCAAAAGAGCATCCTAAAGTATCGCTGAGCGGTAAGAACGTCGGTTCACAGGGAAATAACTCATGCGCATCGTGCCTGCGATAATTCTGGCAATCGCAATTCTGCTGGCACCTATCATCTGGTACGTCTTCCCGATGCTTGTTTCGTCTGACGAGACATTTGATGGCCCGGCCATCGATTCAGGTGCGCGGATCGAAATTGAAATGCTCAGCCAGCAGGTCGAAGATCTGAGAAATCGCTTGGAAGAAATTTCCGGTGAAATCGGGCGCTTGCAATCCGGCAATGCCGCACCGTTACTTCAACCCGATAGCCTTGATGCGGATTCATATGGTTACGACAGCACGTCACCCAACGATATCATCGATGCCTATGCTCAGGTCGTTCTGATTGCCAACAGAAACAAGGTGAACCGAGAGTTGGAAATCGCGTCGCCATCATTTCTGGCTCAAACCTTCGGGCCGCCACGCGAGAACCTGACCGACACATGCCAAGCCATGACCAACGAGCGGTTGGCTGACAAGCTTATCCTCGAACAGGTTGGCCCGGTGCAGGTCCGTATGCTGAGACCCGCAATCGATTCTCTGCGTCAGGTCTTCGACAACATTCGAAGGACAGATCCGGACCTGTATGCCCGGATAAACACGGCCGGTTCGCTGTGTGTGCGGCTAATCCGGGGATCGACCTCATCGGCGTCAGCCCATGCTTACGGTTTGGCTGTGGATTTGAACATCGACGGTGTTCTGGACACATTGGGCGATGGGAAAACCCAGTTGGGTCTGACGATCCTGGCCGATTTCTTCCGCGAAGAGGGCTGGGTATGGGGCGCGGCCTGGGGCCGCGAAGACTCGATGCATTTCGAAGTCAGCCGCAACAAAATCGAGGAATGGATCGAAGAAGGCGCGCTTTAGCGGCAATCCACGTTTCGAAATCCGTCCTTGCAACAGAACCGTTCCAAGCCTTCATGAGCACCCTGTACTACACGGTCATTTCCTGTTCCGCGAAGGCAACCGCTTCTTCAGAAAGCACTTTCACTTCATCAAGCTCGCGGTTTTGGAATGCCATTTTCAATCGGTCCAACAAGCTTTCAGCTTGATCGCGATTTTGCGTCGCTGACGCGATGGCCCCATGGGCCGGTTCGACAAATTCCAAATACACACGGGCAGCGGCATTGCCATTCGCTATCGCCGCTTCTGCCGTTTCGAGACAGCGAAATGCAGCCAGAAAATTTCGGGCACGCGCGGCTTGATCGGCCTCGGCCAATGCCGCATGAACCTGTCCAAGTTCTGGTTTGACGCAATTGCCCACGTTGACGCGCTGCAACTCTTTCGCACGGGCGACCAACTGTCGGAATACGCTGGCGTATTTTCCGTCCTGCAGGACGTCTTGGGTCACTTGTTCGACGATCCGCCGTGCAGTCTCAAGCATGGCCAGCGCACCCGCTTGATCAGGAAGGATGGCTCGAGCTTGCCGAAGTGTCTTTATGCACTCGGACAGTTCAGTCGAGAATTGGCGGGAAGCAGGTAGCTTTTTCAACCCGCCCACCATCGCGAAAATGCGGGCATAGACTTTGTCGAAGTCGTCATCTTTTTCCACGGCTGGCAACTTTGAAGCCAAATCCAGCCCCTTTGTGCCCACTCGCAATTCGGTACGCGCCTTTTGCAGCATGACCACCGCACCGACCCAATTGTCGCTTTTGGTAAAGTTGGCGGCGTCGTTCATCATCTCGCGGACGTCGTTCAGAACTGGCCGCGCCGGACCACCTGCTGGAGCAAGGGCTTCGATCCTTGCGATTTCAGCAGTAAGTTCCGTGACCAGGCGCGCATAGTCGGCCCCACGTGAGGCCTCTTGCATCATGGCAGTATGGCGGTGATCCTGCCCTTCGCATACGGCCAGAGCCTGCCCGATATCCCCGCGTGCGATTGCCGCCTGCCTGCGCTTTTCGTCTGCTTCCATGCGCGCGAGATAATCGAGAATGGCTATATCCCCCCCAGTGTGTTTCTGGGCCAGGGTCTGCTTGAGCCGCGTCTGAAACTTCTTCTCTTCCTCCAGGTACAAGACGGCCGCATCGTACTCCCGATCCAGAGCGCGAGCCGTGTCACGTTCCCGATCCAATACTATTTCAGCGTTTTCTCCAGCACCCTGGGCAATCAGATCGCGCGCCTTGGAAAGTGCTTTCGAAAGGGGGGCGGACAAAGGTTGCAACAACCGCGCCCCTCGCGGAGGCAAGGCATGAACCCGCGCCAAAAGTAACTCGAAATCTTGTGCAGTCCGTTCGAAATCGCCGCTTTCATCGGTCCGATCGCCGCCTTCGGGCCCCTGCGTATCTGTAAATCTTTCCAAAAAGGCTCGTTGGGATTTGGTCAGCATGAGCTTGAACTCCGGTTCAAAGCAGTCGGGAACAAAGATAGCCTAGGTTTCGGAATGTGGCGGAAATTTGTTGCTCCTCCAACATACTTGGCCCCGGATATTAACGAGAAACACACATCTCGGCTCTTTGTGCTTGCCTGATACGGCCCAAAAGGGGTTCTCTGTCAACTACCCGACCATTTGAATACAGTAAGGAACCAATGCGTTTTCCTCGGTTAGCCGTCTCGCCCAAACTTATAGCCTGCTTGATCTCCGCGTTGCTGTTCGGGGCGGATAACGGACCGGCGTCGGCACAGTCCGCCGGCAATCTGGCACCGTCCACTTTTCAGCCGCAGAACCAGCGCGCAACGTCAGGGCCAGTGACCGTCGCGCGAGACCCGGGTGCGCAGACTCCGCCGGGGTCTGACAGGCTATTCGTCACCATCGGCACCGTCGAAATCCAAAATGCCTTACCTCAGATGGCAGCCGCAAATCAGGCGTTCACACAATCTCTGGCTGGCAAACGGGTTCCTGTTTCCGAGATTTTCAGAGCCACAAGGGTATTGGAAAGTGAATATGCAGATGCAGGATATGTGCTGGCCCGGGTTGTTCTGCCGCAGCAGACTGTCAGGGATGGCGGCGCACTCAGGATCGTTGTGGTTGACGGATTCATTGAACGAATTGATGCAACAGCCGTCCCCGAACCCGTGCGGGGCCGGATCGTCCGCCTGACGGATCCCCTGATCGGAAAGCGCGGCATTCGTCTTCAGCAAATCGAGCGGGCACTTTTACTGGCCGGCGACACCTATGGTGTAAGGCTGTCTTCCACCCTTTCCACAGGCCAGCAGGATGGCGGCACGTTGCTCACCCTGGATGGCGAATACCAAAGGGTGACCGGATCATTTGGTTTCGACAACTCGCTTTCCGACGAACTAGGTCCACTAAATTTGAGCGCCGGTGTGGAACTGAACGGCGCGCTTCAGATGGGCGAGACGTTTTACGCTCGCCTCGGCGGCTCTCCGACCCGGTATTTTTCAGACTCGGCCCAATACCGCATTCTTGCTGCCGGCGCCGTGTTTCCGATCGGCTTGAGCGGGTTGACCTTCAACATCGAAGGCACATCCAGCCGGTCGACGCCAGATAATGAGCTCATTCCGACCAACAGCAGCTTTGACCGCCTGTCTTTCCGGTTTTATTACCCATGGATCCGGTCGCGACGGTTCAACTTGTCCTCGCAGTTCATTCTTGATCGCACAAGTGACGAGCAAAACCTGATCGGAACAACGACCGAGTTCCCAGTCTATGACGACGAATTGAGCGTTCTGCGGGCTTCCCTCGATGGGACTTGGAACTACGATGACGGATCATACCTGCAAGCCAGTGCAGTTTTGTCACAGGGCATAGATGCGTTTGGCGCGCGGACAACACCGGGGCCAGGGGAAACACCGCTTTCGCGTCAGGGTGCTGATGCGGTTTTTACCAAACTCGTATTGGGTTTCCAGTATCTTCGCCCATTTGACAAGAATTGGAGCCTGTCGTTGCGCGGTCGCGCCCAAAGCAACTTCGGGGATCCACTGGTGTCCTCCGAGCAGATCAGCCTTGGCGGCACGGGAGAGTTGTCGACCTTTGATGCCGGAACGATCAAGGGCGATGATGGATGGGTCCTGAGGGCCGAGGTTGCCCGACAGATGGCGCTTTCCATTGGCGGCTATCCGTTTATTGGCAAACCATATTTGTTCGGAGCCACAGGTATGGTAGGACTAGAAAATCCGACTGTTTTTGAACAAAGCACCACCAAGGCTTCCAGTTACGGACTTGGTTTCGAATTTTTGACGATTGAAAACTCCCCATTCAAGTCCGGATCATTGCGAGTTGAGTATGGGAGAGGGTTAAGAGATGATCTTGAACCAGATGAGAACCGCTTCAGCATCGTCGCCAGCCGCAGGTTCTAACAAGATGACACACCCATATTCTTTACCATTCCTCGTCGGCACCTTGGCGACGTTGCTCTGCACAACTGCCTTGGCGGACAGTCTGCCAACGGGCGGAACCGTAAGCGCTGGTTCCGTGGCGATCACTTCTCCATCTTCGTCCCAAATGAACATCAACCAGGGCTCAGATGCCGCCATCGTCAACTGGAACAGTTTCTCCATCGGTCAGGACGCTCAGGTCAACATTACCCAGCCAACGGCAAACAGCACTTTGTTGAACCGGGTAACCGGAAACACTACCTCGCAGATTCATGGCCAGCTGAACGCCAATGGTCAGGTTTTTCTGGTCAACCCAAACGGTATTTTCATCGGCCCGAACGGACATGTACAAACCGGCGGTTTCGTGGCGTCCACTTTGGATATCAACAACGACGATTTCCTTACCGGGCAATATCGATTCAATGGGCACGGCAGTTCGGCAAGTGTCGAAAATGCGGGCCAGATTTCAGTTGTACCGGGGGGATATGCCGCTCTGATGGGTGGCAAGGTCAAAAACTCGGGTGTCATCCGGGTCCCTCTGGGCAAGGTTGGCCTGGCGGCCGGAGAGCAGATTACGCTTGACGTCTCCGGTGACGGTTTCCTTCAGGTTGCCGTACCCTCCGACAGCGACGACAGCATGGATGCATTGGTCGAAAACTCCGGGTTGATCGAGGCAAATGGCGGTCAGGTGCATCTGTTGGCGGCCAGCGCGCGGGATGCGGCGCGTCAGGTTGTGAACATGTCGGGCGTGATCGAGGCGCAGACAGTCGGCGGACGTTCCGGCGCCGTTGTTCTGGGAGGAAGCGGCGGCAGCGTTAACGTCAGCGGAACAATCAACGCTTCTGCACAGGTAGAGTTGGTTGAAACCAGTCCGCGTCCCGTGGCTCGACCGGCGACCGGAGGGGACATCACCATCACTGGCGAGCAGATCACGCTTGCTGGCGCCGAGCTTCTGGCCGACGGGGCAGGGGAGGGACAAGGCGGCCTGATCCGCGCGGGCGGTGACTATCAAGGCAGCGGCACTCTTCAGCACGCTTCGCACGTTGATGTCGATGCCGATACACGGCTGTCCGCCAATGGCGGCGACAGCGGGGACGGCGGTCGCATCATCGTCTGGTCCGATGTCTATACCGAGTTCGACGGCCTGATATCCGCCCGGGGCGGTGATATTGCTGGCGACGGTGGCTTTGCCGAAGTGTCGGGCAAACTGGATTTGCGCTATCGCGGTTTGGCCGATTTGCGAGCACCCAACGGCGAAGTCGGACTGCTGCTGCTCGATCCTACAAACATCACCGTGCCCGGCACCATTGACGTGGTCACGATAGAATCCAATCTGGCCACCACCTCTGTTGAACTCAACACCAATGGCACCGGATCTTTGGTTGTGGGTGGTTCCCCGACGGATCTCGGCGGCTCGGGGACGGACGTCGGTGACATTACGATCAACAGCGCGATTACCTGGAACAGCTTCAGCGAATTCCGGCTGACAGCCAACCGAAATGTCATCCTGAACGCCGGGATAACCGGAACGACCGGTGAGTTTGCCATTAATGCCGGCGGCACGATCACCACCGGCGCAAGCGGAGCCGTAAACGTAGGGACTTTCCGACTGGAAAACGGTACTTGGTCTCAGGTGAACGGAACGTTGCCCGCATTTCAGGCTTCGGATTTTCAACTCGGCGGTTCCACCACCTTTTTGCGTGCCCTCGGCGGTGACGGGTCTGCTGCCAATCCATATCAATTGGCGGACATCTACGGCGTACAAGGGGTAAACAGCACCTCACTATCCTCGTCGAATTTCGTGCTTGCCAATGATATCGACGCAAGCGGAACATCTGGTTGGTTCGATTTTGGCGAAGGTTTCGAGGGATTCCAGCCCATCAGTTCGTTTGACGGAACCTTCGATGGGATGGGCCACACGATTGACGGGCTGTTTGTCGACCGCTCCGGAGCTATAGGCGGGCTGTTTACCACGCTAGGAAGCAGCGCGGTCGTAACAGATTTGCGGCTCGCGAATGCTGATATCGTGACCGGCGGCGGAGGTATCCTTGCCGCTGTCAACAACGGGTTGATCGAAGGCTCGTCTGTCTCGGGATCGATGAGCAATCAGTCTTCGGGTGGGTTTGAGTACGGCGACTCCGGTCCCTTCGGCGGCATGGTTGGAACAAATAACGGCACCATTCGCGACAGTTTCTCGTTGGCTTCTGTCAGCTACCAAGAGCCGGGTTTTGGGTCAGGGTTGGTTGAAATCGGCGGGCTTGCGGGTGTGAACGATGGAACCATACTCAGGTCTCACGCGGGCGGAACGGTTACGGGCACCGATCCTGGGTCTGGTTCAACCATCGCCAGCTTCCATGCGGGCGGCCTGGTTGGTGAGAATGGTTCGACCGGGTCCATTCAAAGCTCTTACGCCATCGGCGACGTAACACTTCCCCTTGCCGGCGGCACCGGGACGGCAGGGGGCCTGATTGGCAATAATGCAGGTGGAACAGTATCTGCATCCTATTCAACAGGCGGTGTTTCGGTTTCGAACGGAACTGCTTTCACCGGTGGTCTGGCCGGGGCCAATACAGGAACAATAAGCGGTTCTTTCTGGGACACGGGCACGTCCGGACAAAGCACCAGTGCGGGCGGCACCGGGTTGAACACGGCCCAGTTTCAGGACACGGATGGTTTTGTCTCGCTGGCAAGCGCCGTTGGGTGGGATTTCGCGAACAACTGGGCTCCGGGCGCATTCGGCCTCTATCCCCAGAACTACACCACCAGCCCCGTGATCTACGTGACATATGATCCACTGTCCGCCCAATACGGCAGCACATTCTCCGCGACCGCAACCGGCACCGTCACAGGTGGTCCGGGAACCTATTTGTTCGGGCCGGCAGGTGACACACTCGACACCGCACCAGCCTTCACAAACTTGTTCTTTGCCGACGATACGGTAGGAAGTACGACGTTTGCGACGTCGACGACATCGCTCAACAGCTCTCAAGGCATAACATATGACGTCGCGGCCCTGTCCGGTGCAGGAACGGTTACACCCGCGCCTTTGACTATTACCGCAAATGACCAGTCCAAGACATATGGCACCACGTTCAGCTTTGATGGCACGGAATTCACGGCAACGGGCTTGATCGTCGCGAATGAAGATTTTGTGTCGAGCGTCACGCTGACAAGTGCAGGCTCGGCCGAGTTTGCCAGTGTAGCCGGAAGTCCCTACGCAATCGTCGCAAGCAACGCGACCGGCGGGGGGTTGAGCAACTACGATATCACCTATGTAAACGGTCAGCTGACCGTGGATCCCGCGTTTTTGTCCATCACCCCCGACTTCCTGAGCCGCACTTATGGCGACGGCTTCGCCTTTACCGGAACCGAGTTTACGACAACGGGCCTTTTGGGGTCCGACACGGTGACAAGCGTGACACTGACCAGCGCTGGCGCGGCTCAGTTCGCTCCGGCATCGGGCAGCGCCGGATATCTGATCGAATCCAGCAACGCCATCGGGTCAGGTGTCGGGAACTACGACATTTTTTATGATACCAGCCTATTGTTCGTTGATCCTGCGTCTTTGACTGTTACCGCGCTAAATCAGGTAAAACCGGAAGGTCTTGAATTTGTTTTCAACGGGACCGAATTCACCACTTCTGGCCTTGTGAATCCGGCCGATAATGTTGCCTCAGCGCAGCTGCAAAGCGCAGGTGCCTCAGCGGACGCAACAATTGATGACTCGCCTTACGCAATATCTGTTTCCAATGCGACCGGCAGCGGCCTGTCGAACTATGTCATTACTTATGTGGCCGGCCTTTTCGATGTTGTGGAGGAAATAAACGTTCCGTATCCGCCGATACCCAAGATCGAAATCACCCCGACCGTAGATACCAAGATCAGTACCGGCGGCGGTGGCGGTGGCTCCAGCACCGGTGGCACTGCCGTCACACCGGTCGAAGAAGCAGCCAAGACGCTGGATACGGTCGAAATCGTTTCCGATGACTTGGATGCCCGTATCGCGTCGTGCGGTGGCCAAGGTGACGATGTTGCATTGTACCTGGCCTGTCTCGCCGATGCGATGGACGACTACGCGGGCGATCTTGAAAGCATTGCATCCGACCTGCCGCCCGGTTTGGAACAGATCGGAGACATTGTCCGCGGTGCGGCCGCCGGGGTACGGGAAGCAGGCGAGAATGCCAATCGCCGTCTTGCCCTGGCAACCACGGCCGCAGAACGTGAATCCATCCGGCGTGAGGCCGCCACACAAGCACGACGTGCGATCCAGTCGGCTCAATCTGAAATCCGTAAGGCGATCACCCTGATCCGAGCTGATGATCCGGAACTGGCGGGATTGCAACGTCAGCAGGTCGAGACAATCGTACAGGCGGTGGGCCGCGCCGAGATTAGCCTGTCCCGCGTGCTGGAGTTGTGATGCACCGGCACGACGGATGACTTGCTTCTACGTGTGATTTCAAAAGGCGCTCCAGCTCTGCAGGGCAGGGGCGTACAAATTGAAACGCCTAACGGCAGGCAATCGCGAAAGTGGCCCCAACCGCAGCAATGTTTCCATTGACTGGATGATTGATCATTCTTCTACGCTATTGTTGACGGGATGGATTTTTGCGAAATCCGATTGGCATATGAAGAACGCCGCGCAACACATTGTAAGTAAAAAAATATCAAAATCCACAAGCTGAACTGGTTGGTTGAATTCATTGCGTATTTAAGAAATTTGTAATGCTAACTGTTCAGATGTGGTAGATTGAAACAGTCGATCGCCGTCTCTAGTTTTTGGTGTTTCCACCTTTTAGCAAAGCAGGAAGGTCAAGGAACGCGGGGTGTTCTTCCGCAGCCAACCTTCTTTCTTTAGGTCCCGATACGAGAGACGTTCGCTCGATGATCGCAGGAACGTTTCCCGCGATGTGTTTGAATGTAGTGCACCGTGTTTGGTGGTTTGGTTGTAAATGGTACTGGGGGGTTGTCCCAATGAGTGGGGATAAGCAAAAGGGTTTGCCGTCTTCGTCGTGGTCCGACGAAGCCGGCTTTGAAAATACTAAGGCCGCATTGGGGTCTGTCTGCAAGCGTCGCTTTGCAGACATTGCCTTTGGCCAGAGGGTGGGCAGATGACTGTTTGCTGCTTGCCCAGACCGGTTGATGACATCTCACTCCCCAGAGGACTAAGGCTTAACCTTGTTCCTTTTGGATTGCTTTGTGTTTTGTCGGGTTATTCAGTTTATGCGGTGCTGGTATTTGCCGGACTGAATCCGTTACTCGCGCTAACCGCGCAATTCGCTTTGTGTTGGGATCTTAATCTGCGATGCCACGCAACTCATGTGTTCCGTTCCAGAGGAACAACCAGGTCGCGCGTCTATATCCTTGCGAATATCGTCGTGTATCTGTCGAACCTTTACCTACTGCAGCTGGTATTGAAGTCTGGCGCAGACGCACTTACGGCTCAGGCCCTGGCGCTTTTGCCGATTGCGCTTCTTTCACACGTTTTGAACTCCCATGCTTTGGGCGTGCGGCCACGCGACTATCGGGGCGATTTGTTCTGACCTCACGAAGGCCAGTTCGCGTCCTGCGCGCGCTGTGCCTCGGTCAAACCGTCGTCAAAGTAAGTCTCATAATATTCGTTTTCGACCCGGTGCGTCTGCAGCCAGATTCCCGGCGCGTGAATCGCTTCGCAATGCGCTGGAAAGCGCCCGTGTGTATCATGGATATAGGTGCAGATATCGCGCGCGCAGTTGATCACATCCTGCTCGTATTCTCCGGCCTCTTCCAGATACTTGTTCCCAAAATCACCTTTGTAGATCCTGGCGAACAACTCCTCGTTTTTGTAGATGCCGCCATCGCCGAACTTGCCGGCAATAACCGCATCAACGGCATCCGACATTGAATTGTAATAGGGTGGGCATTTGCCCTTGATCAGATGTTCCCCGTGGTGACGCAGTCCCACTGCGTGAGCGCGGACATCCTTCATCCTTGTGATCGGCAGCGTATGCCAGCGGAACAAATCCATGAACCGCCATCTTGGCGAAACATGATCGAAGTTCAGCATGGATCCGTATTTCTTCTGGAACTTCGGATCGCCAAGCAAAACAGGCGGAGAGATTGCAGCGTGTATCCAGCCACCGAGGCCCAAGGCCTCCGTGACCAGAAACAGGTTTTGAATCAGCAGATCCGCTTCGATCTGAGTGCGCATCTGGCCCAGGGCGCCCAATGGAATTTTGATATCGGGGTTCAGGAATCCCTTCTTGATCCACTCCTTAACCCCGGCGGGCTGATAAAAGTTCCGATCATCCACAATGACCGGGCGCGCATGGTCGGGTTGGGTCAGCAGATACATCAACGCATTGATGTACTGGTGCGACAGATCCACCACGGGAAAAAAGATCGTTGATCCGGGCCTGTTCGACAAAAACCGGTTTGCATCAAGATAGGCCGGAAAGTCGCGCATATCGCCGGGCACATCAATACGGCGATCCAGAATGCGCACCTTGGCCCGTTCCGCCCGCTCGATCAGCACATCCGGCGTCCAATTTTCGGTGCCGCCTGCCAATGGATCGAGACGGCGCAGGAAATATGTACCGCTATCGTTGATCATGAAAAAATGCGTGCCTTGCGCATTATCAGGGCTTCCAGCGGTGCGCCCTTCCATCACCAGATTGGGTTTGGACATGATCGGATCGCCGCTTTCGTCGTCGAAAAAGGGCCTGTCCGGCATGGTCATGCCTGACGCACCGGTTGCCGCGATCAGAATGGCCTCTTGCAATGGATCGAGGGGTGAACGTTCGTTTTCTGACGTCCAACTTAAAGAGCCTGCAACCACGTTCGAACCACGGCTGACCCGCTTGGTTCGCCGGTTCCAAAGGGTTCGGGCAAGGGGGGTTTCCAAAAAGGCATCTAGCCCCTTCGAGGTGTCGGCTTTTCCCATATCTCACCCTCCGTCTACAACCCGCCATGGAGCAAAAGCGGTACCCGTTTTTGGCAAGACCGATGCAAACTCGGGGAAGTGACGCAGCAGTACCGACTTCATCCCGTTCCGTGCAATCCAATCCATACCCAGCGGTGTATAGACTTCCGGTCTGAAATCGGTGGTCAGGAACCGGTCTGACTGCAACCGCCGCGACGCCATCAGAACAAACACACGAAACGCGGTGTCGGAGAATCCAAACCCGTCGGGGGGCGTTTCCCCCAGCAAGCCGATTACCGTATCGACCTTGTCGATGTCGCCATAAAGCTCTTCAAGTGTCCGGTTTGTTGCGGGGTCTGCCGTCAAATCCTCCCACCGGGTTACCGGGGGCATATGCAAACCTTTGCGAAACTCGTTGTAACGCGGTACGCGTCGCGCGCGAGTTCGTACAATGTCGACAACCGACAAATCGATCAACTCGCCAAATCGCTCCAGGTTCTGAAGCGATTTTGGAAAGTTGTGCAGTGTGATTGCTCCGGGATGGGCAACTGCAAGTGAGTATAGCGCATCCCTCAGTCCCAGCTTTCGCAATTGGTCATCGGTGTGCTGGCCCTGAATATCCAAAAATCCAAGCCGCGCTTTTTCCTTGCCGGACCCGAAGTCATAAAAGATGTAATCATCCGGAATAAGCGGATGCATCCGGTAAACCGTCGCGAACTCCTCGGTCAGCGCGTATCTGGCCGTGTGGTGATCAGGAAGGGTTTCCGGAATGCCCTTCAAGGCATGCACGTCAGTCAGCCATATCCCCAACCGTGTCAGCCAGGACTTTGGCGGGCCGAACCAGTTGGTCTTCATCCCGATATCCAGCGCCTCGGTGCCAAGAATGGCGGGGGTCCATTCGACCGTATGTATCTTGGCAATCAACGCTGACACGATCAGTCGCGCGGTCTGATAGACTCTTTCTTCGTCCATCCGCGGATATTCTCTGCTCAACGCATCGCAGATCGCATTGTGTTCACGGGCAAAAAGCGTGTGCATGGTCGACAAGCCCAACCACCAGCTTTCGTTGAACCCGGTCATTTCAAAACCGTGAACGTTCTCGGGCAGATACCCGTTATCTAGTTTGAGCTTGGCTCCATCTCTCAGCGACTGCGCCGTCTTTGAATTGTTGCCATAGACTTCCGATCCATCCCACCAATGCGAGGTTTCATTAGCAAACAGGAACGGATCGCCACCGTCACCAAGCGGGATGTTTCCCGCAATGCGCATTTCCCGTTCGGGCACTCCATCGGGTGTATTGCGCCAATCGGGATAGGCATCGGGGATCGGGACAATGTCATCCTGTTCGCCCAGCTTGCGGCGTTCATGTGCGACCCAGTCATGAACCTGAAACTGTATCCAGGAGGCCGCCAGAATATTCAGAATCTTGGCCGGGATGAAAGAGTCCCGATCCATCAGCCTACGCGCAACCTCTATCGGGTTGGGACTTGCAGAGGGCTGGATTTGTGGCGGCATGTTGCGCCCGAAACTGGCGCCCACCGCTCCCATTCGGGGATCGGAAAGGTCGTTATAGGTGCCATCATATGTTCGATACAGCCGCTGTTCGGCGGTAGGTTCTGATGGGACAGTTCGCGCTGACGGAACCTTTTCTTCGGGATCGGTGTCGAGCAGACTTTTCTGTCTCAGGTCGTATCTCAGGGCGTCCAGGTTCAGCAGTTGTATCAACAGAAACGGGATCTTATGCCATGGCACGCGCCGGTTGACCGCGCGAAGAACGGACCGCGCCAAATTGCCAAATACCCGGTTCTGCAATGGCGGTGGATGTGCCTTGAACCGCTTGCCTTGACGATGGGCCGCCGAGGCATCATAGACCGTCTTGCGTGCCCGGTTCAGGTTTCCAAGCGGCCTGAATGCGTCCGTCGTGTTCCACGGGTTGAATGCCATGCCGTCAACAGCCGTGGCGTCGGCCAATGCATCGGTCGTGGAAAGATCCCGCCGGGGTATCACCAGTTCAGCTACCTTGATAGGAGGGCTGACAGTTTCTTCCCATTCATGCGCCGCATCTTCGATCGGTGTCTGGGCTTCCGATACAAAGCGTTGGGCAAACAGCTCAAACAGAATGTCCCCCGTGGCCTGTCTGGCTGCGAATTCGGATGAAAGACGTGCAGGGCCAGTGTATTCGCCAGCAACGCCAGGTGCGCCGGGAGCCGGCTTGAAAACATACCGCACCGCCTCGTTACCCCAAGCGATGGCGCCGCGGCTCCAATAGCTTTCAAGGGCGACACTGTCACAAGTCCTAAGCGCCTCACGAACGTTTTGCAGCATGCGCCATGTCTCGGACGGGCCCAGTACAAAAGCCAACTGCAAAAGGCCAAAGAGCTTCGACACCCTCCCTCCGGCAAGCGCGTGAGCAAAAATCACGAATTGTCGGGCGTTGCGCGCGTGCGGCACGGGATAATTCGTGGCCAGAAGGTCGTGCGCGACGCTTTCGCTCTCTTCAATGCGCACAGCGATGCCACGCAAATCCTTTTCCTCGTCCGACTGGGTTTGTGAAGACGCGTTGGAAAACCGGACCATCGCGGGATAAACAGATCCGGGTTTGGCAAAGCCAACTTGCAGGTCTTCAGGCAAATCTTCGACAAAGCGGAGCTCGGCACCTTTCAATGCCGCAATCGATTTGGTGTGAAAGGCCCGGTCCACCTTGCGTGCCTTGGCCGCCGCCTGAGACTTGAGTTGGGCGGCCATCATCAGTTCGGCAAGTTTTTTGGTCTCACTTCGCTCAGCCTCCGGAGAACCGCCAGAATAGGTTTCGGTCCACTTGTGCGAAGTCGCGGTATTGCCGGTCATCTTGGCCTCCCAATCACAACCCAAATCTTTCGCGCACACCCGACCAGAGCGCAGCCAGAATTCCTTCGGGATGAGGCGAATAATGCGGCAGGGCCAGACGTGTGATCCGGGCGTCGATCAACGTGGGCTTCCCGCTGGCCAGGGCGGCACGAAATGCCTCTTCGAAATCGTCCAGCTTGTCGACAGCAAAGCCTTGCGCCCCACAGGCGCGGGCATAGGCGGCATAGTCGGGATTGTCGAACTCCACCAGACCGGTCTTGAAAAACGCTGATAGCTGGTAGAGCTTGATCAACTTGAACTCTCGGTCATTGAAAATGACCCAGATGACCGGGATGTCGTATTGCACTGCAGTCATCAACTCGAACCCGGTCATCAGATAAGCGCCATCTCCCACTGCAGCGACCACCGGCCGGTGCATTTGAGAATATTTTGCGCCAATGGCACCGCACACACCGATGCCCATAGGCCCGTAAGTTCCGGGTTTACGAAAATTCTGACCTTCGTCGAGTTCTAGATAATAAGCCGTCCAGGCAGCATGCGCCCCCGCATCAGTCAGAACGATCCCACTGGGTGGAAGCATCTGCGAGATTTTTTGCACCATCTCACCGGGGTGAAGTTCTTTCTGCGGCGAGATGATGAACCGTTCATCATAGTCCTCGGGCCGATAGTCGCGTTCTTCGATTGGGCCTATCTGGCGGTCTAGCTGTGCAAACACCTCTTCCAATGCTAGTCGGGCGTCTCCCTGAATGACAAGGTCGGCCTTGTAGAACTTGTCGAACTCACCCGGATCGATATTGATGTGAATAAGCGTTTTGTCCTTGAACAGATCCTCAAAGAAATCGAAAGTCGCATGCTGTGCGAAAGAATTTCCAACAGCCAGAACGACATCTGCCTCTTCAAAGACTTCCCACGCCGCCTTGTGGCCGGAATCGCAATACAGCCCGATGGCAAGCGGATGCTCTTCATCCACAATTCCCTTGCCGTCCATTGTCGTCAGCAGAGGCATCTGAAAGCGCTCAATGAATGTTCTGGTGATCTCGTGCGCCTCTGCTCGAATGGCCCCGAAACCAGCCAGCAAAACGACCGTTTTTTCGTCGCCCAAGGCGTTTTTGAGGCATTCGACAACTTTCCCGACTTGTGCCGGGTCAGGACGCATGACGGTTTTGCTCAGCTTCAACGGCTGGAAATTCGTTACCTCGACATTGGGGTCGGTGATGTCTTCGGCGATTGCCACATGAACCGGTCCCGGACGTCCTTCAAAGGCGACATCGATTGCCCGCTGTAACACATCGACAAGATCGTTCGGATCGGTGACCAAATAATCTGCAGGTTCTCCAGTGGCGGGGTCTTTCTTGGTCACCGCCCGAAAAATCATGCGCGAGTCCGGTGTCCGGACCAATCCCGAAGTCTCGTTCAGGCTCCCGCGACCTTGCCACGCCAATGTCGAATAGCCGCTTATCGCCAGCAGAGGATAACTGTCGGTCAACGCCACCGACAGACCCGAAATCAGGTTGAAAGCACCAGGGCCCGCTGTCGCAAAACAGACCCCCAGCTTGTTGGTGAACATGGCATGGCCGCAGGCCATAAAGGCCGCACCTTGTTCGTTCTTGGCGATAACCGGTCTGATCTTTTCCGAGGCATCCAGCGCCAGCATCAATCCCGCGGCGTTTTCACCAGCGCCACCATATGCGGCATCGACACCAATGGATTCGAGCGCGGCAACAACCGCTTCGTACACCCGCATTCAATGCACTCCGCCAATAAATTCTCTAGTATAGTTTGAGTAATCTACCAAAAAATCGCGAATTAAGATAGTGACGGCCAAACCGGTTGGTATAAAGTCGCCAATGGAATACTTCTAATAATTCACCATAACACTGATTACACGATGTAGAGCCACAGCCATATTCCGACCCCGCCGCTATCAACTCTCTACCGTTTCATGCCGTCCCGCCAGAACCGATGCTTTCGGCCTCTGGGACGGTTACGCTCTCGAAATGGCCGCCTGAAAGACGCGGGCCAGACCGCTGTCAGTCGCGTGCAAACAATTTGGCAATACCGCTCAGACCGCTTGAAAAATCAGTTGCTAGAATAGGTTGCATGCGCATGATACTGCGTCTGGTATTTGTGGATATGGACGCGGGTCATTGCGGCTCCTTCATCAAGCGGTGGCGCGGGACAAATAATCCTCCATCATATCACCAAAGCTTTGCTCGATGGCAATTTCGAAGCCCTTTTCGCACCGCACTACCAGTGCCCTGAGGCCGAAAACTTCGGTGAACGTGGTCGCCTCCTCACTGAATTCAGCGTCATGCATATCCAACGGGCAGGCTATGGACATCACCTCGGCGACCTGTGGGCCCACTACGTGAAAAAAGGTCAGCGTATCGGAAACACACACGATACTGATATCGGCCGGGCAGTCAGTCGGCCTGAGCGTTGTATTCAGTACGCCTTCTAGCTCCAGAGGTGCCCGGACGATCCAATGGTCGTTCCCGATAAAGTACACTTCTATGTTGCCCCGCGCGCGCCGCGTGTTGGGCATTTCTGGCAATTTGGGCAAGATATCACCGCACCAGCTTTGGATAGCCGAGGGCGCGCCTTTCAGATCGAATAGCGCATACAGGCTTTGCCGGCGGATCTGCACGTCATAGCTCATGTCAGGACCTCAACAATTCGCCATCCGGGTCGTGAAACACCGGCTTGGTGATGGTTACCGGGATCGTCCCACCCTTTAGACGCACATGCGCGGTTTCCCCGTGCCGTGCATGGCCATTTTCCAAAAGCGCAAGACCAACCCAACGATCGTTGACAACGCTCCAGACGCATGCAGTGACAAGCCCTTCGGTCGCTTCCCTGCGCCCGCCTGGGGTCAGCGGCGCACCTTCGGGAATCTGGCGGCTCGGATCCTGTGGGAGCACACCCACAAGCTCGCGCCGAGGGCTGCCGCCGGCGCGGCGAAGCTCGACCGCGCGCTTGCCCAGATAGTCGGGTTTCTTTTTCGACATTACCCATCCCATTCCAAGATCATGGGCATCGACGGTTCCGTCGACCTCGTGCCCCAGCGACAGGAACCCCTTTTCAACCCGCAGAACATGGCTGGCTTCGGACCCCACCGGCTCGATCCCAAAGGATTCGCCTACCGCCATTACCATGTCCCACAATTCCCGCATGTGCCGAGGGGCGACGTTGACCTCGAAAGACAGCTCGCCCGTAAAGCTGACCCGAACCACCCGCGCAGGCAGGCCGGCAACAGTCCCTTCACGGAAACTCATGAACGGGAACGCGTCGGAAGACAGATCAATATCGGTCCCCATGGCCTGCAATACCTCGCGTGCCCGCGGCCCACAGATCGTGGCATTGTTCCACTGGCTGGTGACGGTCGTGATCATCACCTGCCAATCGGGAAACTCGGTCTGCAGCAACTTTTCCATATGCTGGTTCATCGCATCAGCATGACCGGTTGAGGTCGACATTAACCAGCGATGCTCGTCCAGCCGCAGGGTCACGCCATCATCCAGGATCAACCCATCATCAGATAACATCAGGCCATACCGTACCTGACCCGGCTTCAGGCTGGACATCACATTGGTATAGAGGAAATCTAGAAACCTGCCGACATCCCGCCCCTTGAGTTCGAACGTACCCAATGGCGAACCATCATAGACACCCACGCGTTCGCGCACTGCGCGGCATTCCCGATTTACCGTTTCCTGAAAGCTCTCATTTCCACGCGGAAAATATCCCGGCCGCCGCCAGCGCGCGCCCGCCTCGTACATGAAGGCACCCTGTTTCAGATTCCACTTCGTCACCGGCGTGTGACGATAGGGGAACAGGACGCTCCCCTCGCGAATGCCGCCAATTGCTCCAAAAGAGACCGGGGTGTATGGCGAGCGAAAGGTGGTTGTTCCGACATCTTGCAGCGGGCGACCCTGCTGCATCGCCACCGTTCCGATGATGTTGATGTTGCCCGTTTTGCCCTGATCAATTCCCATGCCGCCAGTGGTGTAGCGTTTGACATGCTCGATGTTGTCATAGCCTTCCCGCAGCGCCAGATGTACATCATCCACAGACACGTCGTTCTGCAAATCCAGAAATGCCTTTCCGCGCTGACCTTCCGTATCTACACGCCATAGAGGTTCGATCGCATAGTCCAGTTCCTCACCACCTTCGACAATCCGATCCAGCGTCATATCACCAGCGGCTGCACCGACGGCTCGGCAAGCCTGCACGGCCTGATCGGGAACGAATCCGGCGATGCTTTCTTCGAACCGCACCGAGCTGCGCGATTGTGACCACAGATGTACATTTGGACTCCAACCACCTGACAAGGCCAGAACATCGCAATTGATCCACTGGCCCGAACCGCCACTTAGCGGCTTGGTCAAAACGGCCTTGACGCCTTTTCTCCCCCGAACACCTGCGGCCACGGTGCCAGCGTAAACCGGCAAGCCGTTGACTGCATTCAGCGCGGCCTGTGGCACGGTCTTGCGGCTGTCCAGAACGGCAGTCACCGTGATACCCTTTGACACCAGATCCGCAGCAACTTCATAGGCGCTGTTGTTGTTCGTGAACAGGGCCACCTGTTGGCCCGGCCGCACTCCAAAGCGGTTGGCATAAGCCTGCACCGACGAGGCCAGCATCACGCCTGGGCGGTCGTTGTCACCGAACACCAGCAGACGTTCGGTTGCGCCGGTTGCAATCACCACCTCACCCGCCCGGACCCGCCAACTGCGCTCGATCACCGAGGGGTTTTCAGGCCCGCGCTCGTTTACAATCAACAGGTTGTGCTCACGATAGGCCCAAACAGTTGCGTTCTGCAGATGGGTGACATTTTTCATCGCTCGCAATTGAGCAACCGTGTCCCCCACCCATTCCATTGCCGGAGCGCCATTGATGAACAGCTCGCGGTTGAGGAGGCTGCCGCCGGCCTCACGGCCTTCGTCCGCAAGGAACACGCGTTTCCCAGTCTGGGCCGCTTCCAGCGCGGCACGCAATCCAGCCGGACCCGCCCCCGCAACCAGCACATCCGTATGCGCATGACGCGCCTCGAAATGACCCGATGCGGGCGGTTCGGGCGGCGCTTCGGCAAGGCCTGCAGCCCTTCGGATCGAAGGTTCGAACAGGTGCCAGTCCGGCCATTTGAATGTCTTGTAGTAGAACCCCGCCGGGATGAATTTCGCAGCCAACTGATTGACACCGCCCAGATCAAAATCAGGCGAGGGCCAACAGTTGACCGAGCGCGCGCTCATCCCGTCACGCAGCGGTACCGTGGTAATCGGATTGTTGCCCGAGGCGTCGACACCTTCAAGCTCGACCAGAGAGGCGGGTTCTTCCGGCCCATGCCCGACGATGCCACGCGGCCGGTGGTATTTGAAGCTACGGGCAGTGACGCGCACTCCGTTTGCCAACAACGCCGAGGCCAGCGTGTCGTCTTCATAGCCTTCATAAGTTTTGCCGTTGAACCGAAATTTGATCGGGCGTTCTCGGTTGATCAGCCCACCCGAAGCGAAACGGTTTTCATTTCCCATCGGGCTTCTCCACAATGTCATGGGTTTTGGTATCACGCCAGATTTCGAACCAGGTGCCGCACCCGCGCGCGTGCCACCAACGTTCCTGCACAGGACCCAAGGGGTTTGGTACTATGGTCAGGTATTCGACCCATTCCACATCGCTGGCAGTATTCGGGTTGGGGCGATCAGCTCCGACGGGACCGCCATAGACAAACTCACTTTCGTTGCGACGCCCACAGAAAGGACAGGGAATGTTCATCATGATCTCGTCCTCCTGCTCATCGGGCAGTTGTGGTGCCGGATTCCATCACGAAATCCAGATTTCGGAACCTGTTTAGGGTGAAATCCGCCATCAACGGGTGAGGCTCACCCCGAGAGACGAGATGCGCCAATGTCAGCCCCCCGGCGGGAATGGCCTTGTATCCACCCCACCATCCGGCGGTAATGAAAAGCCCTTCGATTTCCGTCTTGGACATGATCGGAGAGGCGTCATGTGCGATGTCCAGGTGACCACCCCATTGCCGCATCAACTTGAGTTTCTTGAACGACGGGAACAGCGACAACATCGCTGTCACCGTGTCTTCGAACACATGTTGCTTGATGTCCCGTCGAAAGCTCTGCCCCATATCGGGCGCGCCGCCGATCACCATCTCTCCCTTGTCGGACTGGCTGAAATAGAAGCCACTATCGGGGCAGTTGACGATCACGTCGACCAGCGGCTTGACCGGCTCCGAGACAAAGGCTGTCAGGTTTATGGTGCGCAAAGGAAGTTTCAATCCGGCGGTTTCGGTGATTGTTGTCGTGTGACCTGACACGGCCACCACTACCTTGGGCGCCGCCACTGTGCCACGAGTGGTCTCGACCCCTTCGATACGACCGCCCGCACCACGTATCAGTGACAGAACAGCAGTTTGTTGATGTATTTCAACCCCCAACGCATCCGCACCGCGAGCGTAGCCCCACGCCACCGCGTCGTGCCGATTGACCGCGGCATCCGTATGCACCATCCCGCCGATCACCGGCAAACGTGCATCTGGGCCGCCCCCGGTCAGTGCCGGTATGCGGCGGCGCAATTCCTCTGTCGAGATCTGCTCATAGGTGGATCCATAGATGTCCATAGTCAGTTGCCGACGACGCAGCTCACGCATTTTGGGGTAGGTCTGAACGACATCGACCATGGTGCGCTTGGAGTGCATCATGTTGAAATTCAACTTTTTTGTGAGCCCTTCGTACATCTCTACCGACTTGACATAGAAGGGAATCGATGCGTCTCGCATGTAGTTTGAGCGGATCGTGACCGTGTTGCGGGCAATGTTGCCGCCGCCCAGCCAGTCTCGTTCCAGAACGGCTACGTTGGTGATTCCGAACTCCTTGGCGAGGTAGTAAGCGGTGGCCAAACCATGGCCGCCGGCGCCTATGATTATGATATCATAGGAAGATTTCAGCGGCGGAGAGCGCCAGGCGCGGTGCCAGTTTCGGTGGCCGGTCATCGCGTTTCGGGCGAGAGAGAAGATCGAATACTTTTGCATGTTAATAAGAATATTTACTTTGACTAATATTTCGTCAAGAAGTTTTTACTTGAGATCAAGCCAATGTTATATCAGCAATGCGTTGCTTTTATTAGATCTTTTTGATTGAGTACTTAAACCACGGCTCGAGAGGACGGACAATTTGGCCGAGTGCAATTCAGAGGAGGCGTCCTTCTTCGGCCTGGATGGTGCCGGACCGGTTTCTTTCGGAATTGTCCGAAATGTACATGTTCATCACCCCCGATTGTTCGAATTGTACTTTTGTCTGCCTGTCCTAAATTTTCTCTTTGCGAAAAATTTTGACTTTCAGTAAATTCGCCACAAGCGTGCCAAGCCATGGAGACCATCATGCAAAATGACCTGATCGGCAGTGAACAATTCATTCGCAACAGCTGGTACGTCGCCGGGCGCAGCGCGGATTTTGGACGCACGCTGACGGCGGCAAAGCTGCTGGGCGACGCCGTCGTGATCTTTCGCGGCGAACAGGGCGAACCAATCGCACTGGAGGATGCCTGCCCACACCGGAAACTGCCACTGTCACGCGGACGGATCGAGGGCAGCGCGGTGGTTTGTGGCTATCACGGGCTGACCTTCGATTGCACGGGCGCCTGCGTCGCCGCCCCGACACAGGAGGATTCCATCCCCAAACGCGCCACGGTCCGGTCCTACCCTGTTGAGGACCGGTGGGGGTTCCTGTGGATCTGGATGGGCGATGCCGACAAGGCCGACCCCGACACCATCATCGACATCCCCAATTTCGACAATCCGCAATGGGGACGCACCCCGCTGGGCGCGATGTCGATGGCCTGCAACTATCTCTACATCACCGACAACCTGCTTGATCCCAGCCATGTCGCCTGGGTGCACGTGACCTCGTTTGCCGGGGCGGGTACCGACAACCGGCCGCTGGAGATGGAAGAAAGCGAAGACCATGTCACGATCTTCCGCTGGATTTCGAACGAGCCGCCCGCGCCCTATTACAAGCCCCTGCTTGGATTTGGCCCCAACTGCGACCGCAAGCAGCACTATGAATGCCGCTTGCCGTCCATCGCGATCAACAAGTCGATCTATGCCCCCGCCGGAACCGGTGGCCAGGACAAGACTCTGCCGCCCGAGACCTTCATGAACATCTCCTACAATTTCATCACGCCGGTGGATGAGGAGAACTCGCTCTATTTCTGGTTCCAGCACCGCAACCAGCACGCCGGCGACGAAAGCATCGACAAGCACATGTTCGAAGGCGCCATCATGGCCTTTACCGAAGACAAGGAGGTGCTGGAGGAAGTTCAGACCGGCATGGCAAATCGCAAGACGCCCTATCTCAACCTTGGGCTTGACGCGGGCGCCATGCGCTTTCGCCAAAAAATCGCCCGCCGCGCCAAGGAAGAACAATCCGCGCCTGTCGCCGCAAAATGACATGGCTTGCCGCTGGCGAACCGAGCCTTCTTGATACGGGGCCGGGCCAACCTTAGATTGGGCGGGCTGAAACGCGAACAGAAGCAGAGGCGGCGGTGGCGTCAGGATCTGAGATAGACGTGGAAATCGGGCGCACGCTGAACCGGCTGCGAACCGAAAGATCGCTGACCGTTACCCAACTGGCGGCCAAGGCGAACCTGTCCACCGCGATGATCTCGCGGATCGAAAACGGTCATGTCTCGCCCTCGCTCTCTTCGATGCATGCCTTGGCTGACGCCTTGTCGGTATCGCTGATGGCCCTGTTTTCCCACAGCAACAGCGCGGCGGATGTCCATCATGTGAAGGCCGGGCAAGGCCTGCCCTCGCGCCGCCTGACGCCCGATCACGCCCATGACTATCTGATGCTGGGCAAGCATAGCGGGCCAAGCGGTATTTTTCAGGCCTCGCGCATACGGATATTGCGGGAGAATTCGGGCACATTGCCCAGCTACCAGCATGAGGGCTATGTCTTTATCTACATGATCGAGGGCGAGGCGACTTATGGCTGCGGCGAGGAACAGTTCGAAATGTCGGCGGGAGATACGTTGAGTTTCGACGCCAAGCTGCCGCACGGGTTCAAGAAAATCCGCTCGCCAGCGATCGAGTTCATCACCACCTCGACCCGACCGGCCTGATCAGCGACACCGGCGGGACTGAAAAGGCTAGTGACCCAGAAGCTGGCTGAGGAACAGTTGCGCACGGTCGCTTTGAGGATTGCCGAAGAACGCCTCGGGCTCGGCCACTTCGATGATCTCGCCCTCGTCCATGAACACAACCCGGTCGGCCACCTTGCGGGCAAAGCCCATCTCATGGGTCACGACGACCATGGTCATTCCCTCTTCGGCCAGTTCGATCATGACGTCGAGCACCCCTGCGATCATCTCGGGGTCCAGCGCCGAGGTCGGTTCGTCGAACAGCATCACCTTGGGTTTCATGCACAGCGATCTGGCGATGGCGACCCGCTGTTGCTGACCGCCTGACAGCTGCGCGGGATATTTATCGGCCTGCGCCGCGATATGGACCCGGTCAAGATAGTGCATGGCCAGTTCGGTTGCTTCCTTGCGGGACATGCCGCGATTTCGGACCGGCCCGAGGGTCAGGTTGTCGACGATGGTCATGTGCGGGAACAGGTTGAAGCTTTGGAACACCATGCCGACCTCGCGCCGGATGTGTTCGATGCTTTTCATGTCGGGCGTCACCTCGACGCCATCAACGTGGATCGTTCCCTTCTGGTGCGCCTCAAGCTGGTTGATGCAGCGGATCATGGTTGATTTGCCCGATCCGGACGGGCCGCAAACCACGACTTTTTCGCCCTCGTGCACGGTCAGGTTGATGTCGAAGAGCGCGTTGAAATCGCCATACCATTTGCACATGCCGGTGATTTCGACCAGCGGTTTGCCGGGTGAGGATTGCAGCATCGGAAACTCCTATCGGCGACTGCGGGCGGCGCGGCGTTCAAGCCAGGCGAACAGAACCGCGAAACTGTAGCACAGGACGAAATACATGCCGCCCACCAGTATCCATGTCTCGAAGACCTTGGTGGTTGTGGCGGCGACTTCGGTGGCGAGAAAGGTCAGCTCCTGGATCGAGATGAGCGATACGATGGCGCTGTCCTTGATCAGGGTGATGAACTGCCCGGCCAGAGGCGGCAGGATCTTGCGGATCGCCTGTGGCAGGATCACGTCACGCAGGACGTTGGTGCGCGACAGGCCGATGGCGCGGGCGGCCTCCCACTGGCCCTTGGGTACGGACTGGATGCCGGCGCGCACGATCTCGGTCACGTAGGCGCCTTCGAACATCGCCAGACACAGGAGGCCGGCAAGGAAGTTGGACAACAGGCGCGGGTCGCCGAACAGGAAGCGAAAGACGGGGTTGTCGACCATGCCGCCATCGGGATTGATGTCTTCCAGCCCCAGCGCGGGGAAGAGCTGACTGGAGATGAAGAAGAAGAAGATGAAGATGAACACCACCGGCGGGATGTTCCGGATCAGTTCGACATAGCAGCGGCTGATGATCCGCAGGGTGAGGTTCTCGCTGGTGCGCCAATAGCCCATCACGATGCCGATCACGGTGGCCAGAACGGTGGCCCAGACGGCAAGGCGCAGCGTGGTGAACAGCCCGGTCAGCAGCAGGTTTCCGACCCAGCGGCCGGTATCGGCGTCAAAGCGGACCAGAAACCCCAGGACCCGCGACCAGTCCCAGTTATAGACGAGAACGTCATTCACCCGGTAGCCAGCATAGGCCACAAGACCAAGCACCAGCGCAAACAGCGCGTAGTCGACCGGCGTCAGGCGTTTGCGGGGCGGGGCCGGAGGCGGCGCGTTTCGGTCCATCATGCTATCCCGAAGGGCCGGAGGCGCGGGGCGCCTCCGGGGAGTGGCGTTACTGGCTTTCGGCGACCATGTCTTTCCAGGCCGACTGATCCTTGAACCAGTAGTCATGGGTTTCCTTCAGCCAGCCGTTGGAGGTGTTCACCACGATCCAGTTCGAGAAGAAGTTCAGCGCGTCGCTGTCGCCCTTGCGAAGGGCAAAGGCCTCGTCACCCTTGCTCAGGTTCTCGCCGTCATTGGCGACGAATACCTTGTCGGGATGCGCTTCGGACCAG
The DNA here is from genome assembly GCF_059612585.1 of Ruegeria sp. YKSF57. Lineage (NCBI taxonomy): Bacteria > Pseudomonadati > Pseudomonadota > Alphaproteobacteria > Rhodobacterales > Roseobacteraceae > Ruegeria > Ruegeria sp. YKSF57. Next base: position 57,975 of record NZ_JBXWQW010000022.1, read on the forward strand.
AAGAGCGGCTTGGGCGCGGAGGAGATCATCGCATGGGCGTTGCCGTTCACGACTTCCTGGAAGGCCTGGGCATCGTCGTCAAAGCGGCGCAGGTTGGCCTTGGGAAACTGCTTTTGCGCCAGGTTGCAGGGGGTGGCGCCACGGCGGCAGGCAATGGTCACCGAAGTGTCGTTGTAATCCTCAAGCGTGGTGAAGCCGCCCGCGAGTTCCTTGTTCGCGGCCATCTGCTGGCCGGAATGCGCGTAGGGCGTGGTGAAATTGACCGTCAGGTTGCGCTGCGGCGTGATCGACATGCCGCCGATGATGACATCGAACTTCTTGGCGATCAGCGCGGGGATGATACCGCTCCATGCCGTGGGAACAAACTCGATCTCGACGCCCATGTCTTCGGCCACCTTCTTGGCGACGTCGATCTCGAACCCGATCAGGTTGCCTTCCTTGTCGCGCATGGCCCACGGCACGAATGTGGCCATGCCGACCTTGAGCTTGCCGCGCTTCTGAATCTCGATCAGGACACTTTCCTGTTCTTCCGCCGCGACCGACGTGGACGAGACGCCAAAGCTGGTTGCGGCAATTGCTGCCGCTGCGAGCAGGCCTTTGACTGGTTTCATGAATTTCATTGGTGTTACCTCCGATGTTGCGTTTGGCATCCTGTTTTCAGGATTTATCGTTTGTCCTTGTTGAGAGATCGCTCGAACAGGCTGACGCCGATCGACAATGTCAGGGTCACTGCCAGATAGATGCCTGCGACGATGAACCAGACCTCGAACGCCATGAATGTGTCGGCGATCAGGTTCAGGCCCGCCGTGGTCAGTTCCGCAACCGCGATGACGCTGACGATGGCCGAATGTTTGATCAGTGAAATGATCAGGCCCGTGAGTGGCGGCAGGATCAGCGGCAGCGATTGCGGAATGATGATGAAACGGTATTTGTCGACGATGTTCAGCCCGATTGCGTCGGCGCCTTCGTACTGGCCCTTGTCGACCCCCAGGATACCGCCCCGAATGATTTCGGCGGCAAAGGACCCTTCGAAGAAGGCCAGACACAGTACTCCGGCCCAAAACCGGTCAATGCCGAAGATCGGGGCCAGCACGAAGTAAAACAGAAACAGTTGAACCAAAAGCGGCGTGTTACGGATTGCTTCGAGATAGGTGGTGGCAATGACCCGGCCCGAGATCGAATCCGACAGGCGCGCAAAGGCGGTGACAAAACCGATCAGAACCGCGAATACCCCGGCGATCGAGGCCAGTTTGAGGGTTTGGATCAGGCCGCGAACCAGCGGACCCCAGATGAGTTCACCATCGATGACGCGATAGAAGAATGGCTGTACCCGGTACCATTGCCAGTTGTAGTCCATCGCGTCGGCGCCCCGCCAGATCAGGAAACCGACAACGGCGAACACCAGAACCGCCTGCCCGATCTGCCACAGAGTGCGAGTGAGTTCGGCCATGTTCAGTTCGGTCTTTTCGCGTCGCCGTCTGTCGCGGGGCGTTGCCGCCCATACGCGTCCCGCCATAGCTTCTCCTCGCCTTGCGGCATAAAACATGCCTCTGAAGTATCAATTTCAATCCATAGCTCTGTCAACATATTTCGGGCAATGGTTTGCAAAAATGCTATGCATTGATAAATCAATTGTGTCAGCGCCGGATATTGAGGAAGTAGATATACCATGAAGATCACGTTCAGACAGGTAGATGCTTTTCGAACCGTCGTGTCCACCGGCACCGTAACCGAAGCGGCATCAATGCTGAGGATTTCCCAGCCCGCGGTCAGCCGATTGATTTCGGACCTGGAAGCCGAGGTCGGGTTTGCCTTGTTCCAACGGTCGGGCCGGGTTCTGGTACCGACCGAAGAAGCCCGCCTGCTGGTTGACGAAGTGCGTCAGGCCGTCAGTGGAATGGAGCACATAAAAGAGGCGGCAACCGCAATCGGCAAGTTTGGTCATGCAAGGTTAAGCCTGGCCGTCACGCCGGGCGTGTCGTCACAGCTTGCCCCGGATTTGATCAGTAAATTCGCCAGAGCGCGCCCCGAGGCGATGGCCCGGATGGAAATCGCATCAAGTGATGACGCGGTCGAATGGATGGTGTCCCAGAATTATGATTTCGGCATCACCACGATGGAACCCGCCAATCCGTCATTTGAAAGCATGGTGATCAAGGACAATGACGTGTACTGCGTACTGCCCAAGAACCACCGGCTTGCCGACAAGACCATCGTTCAGGCCCGCGATCTGGCTGGCGAAAGCTTTATCTCGTACATGCCGTCCTCACGTTTCCGGTTCGAGATCGACCAGTTTTTCGAAGCCAAGGGGATTGAGCGCAGGATGCAGTACGAGACCCGGACGACCGACGTGATCTGTCGTCTGGTTGCCCGGGGGATGGGCGTTTCGGTTGTCGGATCAAGCGGCGAGTATCTGAAGAGCTTTACAGATTGCGTGGCGCTGCCTTTTGCGGCGCCACTCAATTTCCGGGCCGTACTGTTCTGGTCGAAGAACAAGCCGGTTTCCGCCGTTGGCGAAACCTTTCTGGATGTTGCCCGCGCGAGCCTTACGGACGCCGGTTGAGCGCCCGCCGGAAGGTATCGCGCGCGCCGGCACTGTGGATATAGTCGTAGTCGCGCGGATAGGGATCGCCCGCGACAATATCCAGCGCGACAAATTGCGGGCCGGATTGGGCCAGTATGCCGGGCAGCGCGCTGTCCAACCGATCCAGGGTATCGATCTGACATGATCCGGCATAGCCCGCGGCACGCGCCATTGTGTGAAAATCGACCTTGTCAGCGCCGGGCAAGGGGTGTGCGCCGTTGACCTCGTAGACCCGGTTCACCGACAGGAAGTGATACAGGTTGCCGACCCCGGCATTTGCGATGGTCACCAGAGACCCGAGATTCATCAGCAGGCTACCGTCACCGTCGAGCACGATCACCCGGCGGTCGGGATTGGCCAGCGCCAGACCCAGCCCGTGCGAAGACGCCTGCCCCATCGCGCCCACGGCCACATAGTTCAGGTCGCGCGGGTTGAGCGCCAGCCAGTCGAAACAGGTCTGATAGACGGCGACAACGATATCATCGTCGCGCACATGCGGGATCAGGGCTTTCAATGCGTGATCGCGGCGCAGGGTCATGATACCTCCGGGGGACGGCCAATCAGGAAGATATGCGGGCGCGACGCGGCATAGGCGGCGTCGATCGCCAGAGGGATATGGTCGATATCCTCGGGGTTTTCGATCAGCGAATGCGACAGGTTCATCGCGTCCAGCACCGGGCGGATGATCCGGACCCCGAAAGAGCCCGAGAGGTCGGGAGGCAGGTGCGGCTCTTTTCCCTGCAGCCCCACCATCATCACGACGGGCAGTTCGTAATCGACGCCGATGGCCCGGATGGCGTTCAGGGAATCCATCAGCCCGGTCTGTTGCATCATCAGCAGGGCGCGGGTGCCGTTATAGGACATGGCGCCACAGATGCTGACGCCTTCGTCCTCCTTGCAGATGCGGGTGAGGCGGAAATCGGGGTCGCGCGAGATCGGCCAGAGCAGGCCGTCGCTGGTGACGATATCCGGCAGGGCCACGATTTCGCGCACGCCGGACACCTTGAGCCTGGCAATGATCTGGGCGCCCGAAGGATAGGCGACCGGGGGCGCATCGGGAGTGATGGCGACGCCGGACCCCATCAGTCCGCACCGCTCAGAAACAGCGCGATGGCATCGCGCGCGGCCTCGATCTCGTGCGCGTGGCCAATGCTGATGCGGATGTAGTCCCGATAGGCGGGCGAGGCGAAACGGCGAATGGCGATGCCCCGCTGCCGCAGGAACCGGTCACAGGCTGCGGCGGACCGGCCCGGATCGGGAAACTGTGTCAGGATGAAATTGGCCTGGCTTGGCACCACCGGCAGGCCGAGGTCAGTCAACTCGGCTGTCAGCCAGTCGCGCCCGCGTCGGTTGGCAGTGCGGACGAATTCCGTGTGCGCCCGATCCTCGAGCGCGGCGACCGCTGCGGCGACCGAGGGTGAGGCGACCGGGAAAGTCAATGCGATGCGGCGCACCGAGTCGATCACATCATCGGGGGCGTAGATCCACCCGACCCGCGCACCCGCGAGCCCGAAGATCTTGGAAAAAGTCCGGCACATGACCACGTTTCCGGCCCCTTCCACCAGCTTGTGCGCGGGTTCGAAATCGGGGGCGTCCACGTATTCTTCGTAGGCGCTGTCGATGACCAGCAGGCAGGTGTCGGGCACCGCCGCATGCAGCCGCCGCAGCTCTGCCCCGCTCAGGTAGGTGCCGGCGGGGTTTTCCGGGTTGGCAACATAGACGATGCGGGTCCGGTCGGTGATCGCTGCGATCATCGCATCAACCGACGGCTTGAAATGGTCGTCCGTCACCGAGATCACCTCGGCATCGTTGGCATGCGCGTAATTCGGCACCTTGAGATAGCCGTTGGCGCTGCGGATCAGTTCGGTTCCCGGCCCCAGATACGCGCGCGCCAACCGTGCCAACAGATCATCCGAACCCTGACCGGTGGCGATCCGCGCCGGGTCCAGGCCGAAATGCGCGGCAATTGCAGGGGCCAGGACATGGTCCGGATCTTCCAGATAACGCTCGATCCCGGTGACTGCGGCGCGCGCTGCGGCATGCGCATGCGGGCTGGCTCCGAACACGCTTTCGTTCGAATTCAGAAGTATCGACGCGGGCGGTACAGGTTCGGATGGAGCACCGATCATGTGCGCCTTGATTCTCTCAATTCCGGCCTTGGCGCGGGCAACAGTCATCGAGGTCTCCGTTTCAAGATTTTCTTGCATCACATGATTACAGCATTTTTGCAATTCACTTGCAAAAAAATTATGTTAGAAGAATGCAGGTTATCGTTATCGGATGTATCTGGAATGCGTTTGCACGATTTGGACAGCAGGCTGAAATCGACCATCGACCTGGATAAGCCGGGTTTTCAGACCGGCGATCTGATGCTGCGCTGGTCGGACAACTCCAACCCTCTGGGGTATCATCCGATCCCGATCTTGAGCTTCAAAGGCGGCACGGGACCAACAGTTCTGATCGTTGGCGGCACCCACGGGGACGAGTTCGAAGGGCCGGCCGCAATCATGCGACTGGCGGAGGTGCTGGATGCGGTGCAGTTGAACGGTCAGGTTCTGCTGGTTCCAGCGCTGAACGCCCCTGCCCTGGCCGCATCGACGCGGGTTTCGCCTTTGGATGGCGGCAATCTGAACCGTGCCTTTCCCGGCGACCGGGATGGCGGCCCGACCGAGATGATCGCGGATTTCATCGAGCGGGTTCTGATACCCCGGTGCGACGCGGTGATCGATCTGCATTCGGGCGGCAAGGCGTCTGTCTTTGCCGCCTGCACGCTGGCCGGACCGTATCAAGACCCGGAATTGACGGAGCGTAGCCGGAAGTTGGCGCAGTGCTTCGGCCTGCCCTTGGTATGGGTGCTGGGCGAACACAATGACGACCGCTCGGTCAACGCGGCGGCGGCGCGCGCCGGTGTACCGATGATCGCGGCGGAACTGGGTGGCGGCGGCGGCGCCGATCCGCATATCACCGACCAGACCGAAGCCGGTTTGCGCAACTGCCTGATCCATCTGGGCCTGCTGCCGGGGAAACTGCGCGAACCGCCCCTGCCCCGTCATGTTCATATCGCCTCTCCGCTGCATTCGGTCTTTGCCCCGTCGGACGGGCTGTTCGATCGTCTTGTGAGCGCGGGCGAAACTGTTGAGGCAGGTCAACTGGCCGGAACCCTGCGATTCCCGCTGGAACCTGCGCGAGACCCCATACCATTGCCCTTTCCCGAAGCTGGCTTTGTTCTGGCGCATGGCAACCGGGGGATGGTGCGCCGGGGTGAAATGCTGGCGCTGGTGGCGCAAGACCTGCCCGCAACCGGGGGAGGATGAATGCGCATATACGCTCCGTTCATAGATGGCCGCTCGCTCGGCTGGTCGGGGCCGGTACTGGACAGTACCGACCCCGCAACCGGTCAGGTCTGGAGCCGGGTTGCCAGATGCCGCGCGGTCGAGGCCGACCTTGCCGTGCGGGCAGCGGACCGGGCCTTTCGAACCGGGCACTGGGCCGGGGCGGATACCGGGGACAGGGCGCGAATGCTGGAGCAACTGGCTGATGTGCTGGAGGCCCGCTGGGAAGAGCTGGTCGAGCCGGAAATCCGCGACAATGGCAAACGTATCACCGAAGTGCGCGCGCAATTCGCCGGGCTGCACAGCTGGTATCGCCATTTCGCCGCTGAGGCGCGCAACTTGGGACCGGAGCGTCAGAATAACGCGGTCGCGGGGGTCGAGAGCACCGGCTATCACCTGCCTTATGGCGTGGTGGTCGCCATCACCCCCTGGAATTCACCGTTGATGATCCTTGCGTGGAAGCTGGCCCCGGCGTTGGCGGCGGGCAATACGGTAGTGGTCAAACCGTCAGAGATGGCTTCGGCCTCGACACTTGAATTTGCCCGTATGGCACACGAAGCAGGGCTGCCAGGCGGTGTGCTGAACGTGGTGACCGGTCTTGGGCACGAGGTGGGTGAGGCGCTTGTGCGCCATCCGTTGACACGAAAAGTCACGTTTACCGGTTCGGATCTGGGCGGCCGCAAGGTGGCCGAAGCGGCGTCGGCCGGGGTTGTACCCACAACGCTGGAGCTGGGTGGCAAGTCGGCCCAGGTGGTTTTCGCCGATGCCGATATCGAAAACGCGGTGAACGGGGTTCTGTCCGGCATCTTTCTGTCCAATGGTCAGACCTGTGTCGCCGGATCGCGGCTGATTGTCGAGGCCCCGATTGCCAAGCGGTTTGTTGACCGCTTGCTAAAGCGCGCGCAGGCGCTGCGGATGGGCGACCCGATGGACCCGGATACGCAGGTCGCGCCGCTGGCCAACGAGCCGCACCTGCGCAAGGTGCGCTCGATGATCGTGCAGGCGAAGGATGACGGCGCCACGTGCCTGCTGGACGGATTGGCAACGGCGCGGGGGCGGGCGGGATTTTATGTCGGACCCACGATTTTCGCCGATGTCGCGCCGCATATGCAGCTGTGGCGCGACGAGGTGTTCGGGCCGGTTCTGGCTGTGACCACATTCGCAAGCGAAGCAGAGGCCATCGCGCTGGCCAATGACAGCGATTATGGCCTGGCGGGCGGGGTCTGGACCTCGGACTCAGACCGGGCCGCGCGGGTGGCGGCATCCATCGAAGCGGGCACCGTTTACGTCAACCATTACCGCAGCGTCGATCCGTCCAGCCCCATCGGCGGAATGAAGCTGTCTGGGTATGGGCGCGAGCTGGGCCCGGAGGCAATCAAGGATTTCCTGCAGGTCAAGTCGGTCTGGACCGGCAACGCGCCGGTGCCAGACCCGTTCCCCTGACCCAAAACGGACCGAACGAAGTAACGGAGGACCCCATGAACGATCTTTTTCAGGCGCCCGAGGGCAATTTTCGCGGTCACGATCAGCAATCGGTTTGGGGCCAGGCGCATGACCCGGAGCTGACCGAGGTCGGCCCCGGCACGCCGTGCGGTGAATACCTGCGCCGGTTCTGGATGCCGGTGGCGATGACCGACCAGATTGGCGATTTGCCTTATCGCATCCGCATTCTGTGCGAGGATCTGGTGCTGTTTCGGGAGAAGAAAGAGGGTCGGCTGGGCTGTACCCATCTGCATTGCTGTCACCGCAACATGAGCCTGGAATTCGGGATTGTCGAAGAGGGCGGCATCCGCTGTTCCTATCATGGGTGGAAATACGGGCTGGATGGCACGGTTCTGGAAACGCCCTGTGAACCGCCCGCCTCTCAGGTCAGGAAAAAGGCCTGTCTGGGGGCCTATCCGGTGATCGAATACAAGGGGCTGGCGTTTCTTTATATGGGGCCAAGCGCCGAGCGCCCGCCTTTCCCCGTCATGGACACGTTCGACGACGAGGGGGACGAGCTGGTGCCCTATCTGATCAAGTCGCCCTGCAACTGGCTGCAGGTGATGGAAAACGCCTGGGATCCGTTCCACGTCGTTTACCTGCATACCAAGGCCGCCCGCGTGCAGTTTCACGAGGCGTTCGCCCATATGCCGATGATCGAGTTCCACGACAGCCAGACCGGCGATTTCTATACCAATGTGCGGCGCGACGGCGATTTCATCTGGGTGCGGGTGCATGATCACATGCTGCCCAGCTTTACCCAGAATGGCGGGCATTTTCCGATCCCCGACCGGTCGCGCTATTTCGGGCGTGGCGGGCTGACCCGCTGGATCACGCCGATTGACGACACCAACACCATGGTCATCGCCTGGCGGCATTTCCGCGAGGACCGGTTCAACGACGATCCGCGCGGCATGACCAATCGCGATGAGGTGGGTTACGGCAAGACCGATTTCTATGGTCAGGGGCCGGACCGGCCCTATGAGATGCGCCAGCGCGATCCGGGCGATTATGACGCCTGGGTCAGCCAGGGGCCGATCAACGTGCATGCGCGCGAGAACCTCAGCTTTACCGACCGCGGCGTGGCCAAGGCGCGGCGCATGGTGCGCAACGCCATCCGGGCGCTGCAAAAGGGCGAGAGGCCGCCGCAACCCACCGACAATTTCGACGCGGTGATCCCGACCTATGCCGGCGATACGGTGCTGAAAATTCCACTGCAGGAGGGCCGCGACGATGGCGCGCTGCAAAAGGAGGTCAGTTTCAAGGTGGCCGAGATCCTGAAATCCGGCGACCATCTGCAAGGCAAAGCGCGCCGGGATTTCATCGAAAACGCGCTGAGGGACTATGAGGCGGGCTGGGCATGAGCACACGTATCCCGCACAATCCCGGCCGGGTCGACTGGTCGGGGGAAAACCCCGGTATCTATCTCAAGCAGAACCCGGATCAGGATCACTATGATACGCTGGCGCTGTTCTTTCGGGTGGTTCTGTCGCCCTATGGGCGGGGCCATGCGGCCATCGTTCTGGGCGCCCCGGACGAGGCGCGCGGCTGGCCGCATGCACCGAACCTGATCATGACCGACAATCAGCGCATGATGCGCTGGATCGTCGATGGCTGGGTGACAAGAATGCCGACCTTTGTCGGCAAGGCCGGGCTGGATGCCATGAGCTGGCTGGATTGTGACAGCGTCGAAAAGCGCCCCGGTGATCTGAAAGGCAGGTATTCCGAAACCCTGCGCGGGTCTGGCGTCACGCTGGAGATGATCTGGCGCGACATGGGGCCGCCGCTGCCGGTCGAAGTCACCAAGGAGAACTCGGCCACCAAGGCGCATGAGATGTATTCGGTGTTTTTGGAGGCGCGGGCAGCCGAGGTCCGGATCAACGGCACCCCCCTGCCCGGTCAGGTGGCCAGCCGTCAGTTCTTTGGCCGCACCATGTCCACGGCATTTCTGGCCTTTTCCGAAACCTGGGTCACGCCAAAGGAGGACATCTGATGCCGCTGAACGAACCGATTACTCCGGGCGTGGTTGACTGGACCGGTGAAAATCCGGGCATCCTGCTGAAAGATGACAATGACAATTTCTCGGCCATGGCGCTGTTCTTTCGCGTCGCCTGGTCTCCGGTCGGTCAGGGACAGGTGCTGTTGCTTTATGGCACGCCGGATCAGGTCGAGGGGGCGGCCGATGCGCCCAATGTCATCCTCAGCGACAATCCAGAGCTGACCGCGTTCCTGAAGACGAACTTCATCAGCAGGCTGGCGGCCTTTGCAAACGCGCCCGCCTTTGCCACCCTGCCCGAGATCGGCGCGCAGGTGGTGCGCAGTTCGGGCGATCCGATGGGCCACCGCTATACCGAGACAATTGCCGGAGAAAACCTGGTGGTGGAGCTTGTCTGGGAAGGGTTTGAACCGCCGCGCGCGCTGGAACTGTCGCCGCATGAGGTGGCCTCGGGCGAGCAGAACATGTTTTCGCTGCTGGTGCCCGCCCATTCGGCGCAGATCATCGTCAATGGCCGCGCGCTGCCCGGCAAGCTGGGCACACGGGTTCAGGCCGGGTACGAAACGACCACCGCGTTCCTGTATTTCTCGGAAACATGGATCATTCCGCCGGAGGGGGCGTGATGCTGCATCCTGCCGATCAGCTTGCATTCGACAAGGCGATGGTGACCCAGCCGGTCTGGAACCGGTTCAACACCGCTGCCGATGCGGTCAAATTGCCGGACAACGTGCTGCTGCATGCCGGCCCGGCCTTTGCCAGCCCCGATCAGATCGCCGCGCCGATTCTGAACTCGGCCTGCGTCGCCTCCGTTTGGGAAGGGTTGGCGCGGGATTTCGATCAGGCGGAGGCGATGATCCTGGCGGGCGAGATTGTGCTGGAACCGGCGCAGGACCATGACGTCGTCACCCCGCTGGCGGCGGTGGTTTCGGCGCATATGCCGCTGCACACCATCTATGACGCCTGGCGCGGTCAGCAACGAGTGTTCACGCCGATCAACGCCGGGTCGCGCCCGGCCATGCGGTTGGGACTGCGGTCCGAGGCGGTGCTGAAGCATATCCGCTGGCTCAACACACGGTTTCTGGAGGTTCTGGAAAACGGACTGGCCGAAGGCATCGCGCTGGTGCCGCTGGCCGTGACCGGGCTGATGGGCGGGGACGACTGCCACGGGCGAACCCCGGTTGCCACCGCTGCGCTGGTGGCCGAGCTGAAGGACCGCACACCGAACGGCATTGCAGACGAAGATTCCCTGGAGTTCATGGCCGGTTCGCCATCGCTGTTCCTGAACCTGTGGATGGCGGCGACCAAGATCATGATGAAACTGGCCGAAGGAATCGAGGGATCGAGCTTTGTCACGGCCGCGGGCGGCAACGGGCGCGACGTGGGTATTCAGATATCGGGGTTGCCGGGGCAATGGTTTTCGGTTCCGGCCACCCCACCCAAGGGCCGGTTCGATGTCGATTTGCCCGAGGATCGCGCCCTGGGAGCGATCGGCGACAGCGCCGTGGTCGAGGCCTTTGGCCTGGGCGCGATGGCCATTGAATTGAGCCCCGAGCAGAAGAAAGGCTTGCAAGCCTTCCTGCCTGCAAACGCGGCGGCCCGCACATCCGGGCTGTCGGTTGGCGCGCATCCCTATTTCGGCGCGCTTGATCTGCGGCTGGGCACCACCGCGCGCGGTGCGGTCGCACAGGGGGCGGGGCCGGTGATCGGGCTTGGCATCCTTGATCGGCTGGGCGAAGCGGGGCGTCTGGGAGGTGGCATTTATGACATGCCGGTCGACCCCTTTGCCGCCGCCCTGAAAGCGCTGGACGCATGAGCGAACTGAACCGGTACCGCGCCTATGAGCTTGCCGCCATGATCCGTGATGGCGAGGTCAAACCGTCAGAGGTGATGGCGGCGCACCTGGACCGGATCGGTTCGCGGGAACCCGTGATCGGGGCATTCCAAAGCCTCGATGCGGAGCGCGCCATGGAGCGGGCACTCGCCGCCGACACTCTCCCCGTCGGCGGGCCGCTTCATGGCGTGCCCTTTGCCATCAAGGACATCATTGACACAAGCGACATGCCGACCGGATGGGGCAGCGATCTGTACGCCGACCGTCGCCCCGAACAGAACGCCGCCTGTGTTGACGCGTTTCTGGAGGCCGGGGCGATCCCGCTCGGCAAGACGGTGACCACCGAGTTCGCCTATTTTCGCCCCGGCAAGACAGCAAATCCCGCCAACCCGGCGCATACGCCCGGCGGGTCTTCGTCGGGTTCGGCCGCGGCGGTGGCCGATTTCATGGCGCCGCTGGCCTTCGGTTCGCAAACGGCGGCCTCGCTGATCCGGCCCGCGGCCTATTGCGGTGTCTGCGGATTCAAGCCGACGGCGGGGCGGTTCGATCTGCGCGGTGTGATGGGTCTGTCGCACAGCCTGGATACGCTTGGAATTCTTTCACGCGACCCTCGCGATCTGGTGCTGGCCGACAGCGTTCTTCGAGTTGCCGAGCTGCCTCCGGTTCCGGCTTTCGATGAAGGTTTGCCAAGGATCAGCCTGATGCGTGGACCACATTGGCAGGACGGATCGATCGAAATGCGCGACGTCTGCACAAGGGCGTTGGCCGCAATCGCGGGGACCGGTGCGGAAACGGGTGAGATTGCTCATCCCGCTGTTTTTGAAGGTCTGGCACGGGCGCATATCGTTGTCATGGGCTATGAGACCGCCCGGCAGCGGGCGCGGGAATACGAGATCGGCGAGCCGGGAATAAGCCCGCAATTCCACGCCCTGATCGAGGCGGGACACCGGGTCGACGAAGCGGAGTACCACGCAGCGCTGGACCTGCGGGATCGGGCAAATGCGATTTTTGATCAGTTGTTTATGGATGTGGACGCGATGTTGGTTCCTTCGGCGCCCGGTCCCGCGCCCAAGGGTCTGGCGGCGACCGGCGATCCGCTGTTCTCGCGCATGTGGGCGTTGTTGCAGGTGCCCTCGGTTGCGCTGCCGTTCGGGACCGATCCGCAAGGCTTGCCGTTGGGCATACAACTGATCGCCCCGCGCGGACATGACGACCGCTTGCTTGACATCGCACAATGGATGCATGGCGTGCTGCAACAGTCTTGGTGAAGCTTCTCGATCCGGACCGAAGGGCTGCTGTTTCGCGCGTTCAACCGTGGCCCGGGTGAGCGAGATCCACACCTGATCTTGGCATCACAGGGTGGTCAGGTCATCGAAGTTTGCGATGACCCAGTTATCAAGCGTTCTGACCACACTGGCCAGCGAATGCCCAAGCGGTGTCAAACGATAGTCCACGCGAGGTGGCACTTCTCCGTAATCGTGGCGCGCGACCAGATTGTATTTCTCCAGCCGTTTGAGTGTCTGCGTCAGCATCTTCTGAGACAGGCCCTCGATCTCTCGCATGAGTTCCGAATTCCGTTTTGGCCCGTCGATAAGCAACGGAATGACAAGCAGCGACCACTTATCGCCAATCACCGCGATGATTTTCCGGGACGGGCACAGCGCGATATATGGGTCGGGTTTGATATCAAGCATTTGTGACCTTTCGACAGGAACCAGAAGGTGCGTACTTTATCATTGGTTCTTATCATAATATCGTCTCTCACATGTGATGCAACAACAAGATTCACTCGAAATCGGAAACCCTGTGGACCGGCCAGGTTGCTGACGGACCCGCTGCTGGCGCGCAGGGCAGTTGAATAGAAAGGAAAACCGATATGGTAAACGTCACGCGAAGAATGGTTCTGGGAACTGCGGCGGTCGCCGCGACTGCCGCGACCATGCCCGGCATGGTCGCGGCCAAGGCGCCAAAGGCATCCGGTCAAGCACCGGGATTTTACCGCAGAAAAGTGGGGGACGCCCAGGTCACCGCATTGCTGGATGGCTACATCGACGTTGCCCACGGGTTCTGGACCAACATCGAACAGGCAACAGTCGAAGACCTGGCTGCCGCTGCGGGTTTGCCGGCATCGGGAGCGATCCGAATTGGTGTCACCTCATACCTCATCAATCAGGGAGATCGCCTGACATTGGTGGACACCGGGTCTGCAGACTATTTCGGCCCAACGGCCGGGCAGTTTCTGACAACGCTGGCGGCGGCTGGATACACTCCGGATCAAATAGATACGATCCTTATCACGCACATGCATCCTGACCACATAGGTTCAATGCTGTCCAACGGCGCTGCGGTGTTTCCGAATGCCGAAATCCATATCTGCGGAACAGAGTTCGACTATTGGACGTCAAGCAGCGAACAATCAGCCGCACCGGACTTTGCCAAGCCCTGGTTCGACGCGGCAAAGGGCGTGAAGGCAGCTTATGATGGCCGGATCAAACTGTTCACCGGTTCCCCCGAAGTTATACCTGGCATTACCGCGGTGCCTTTGGTCGGGCACACGCCGGGTCATACCGGATACCGGTTGTCCTCGGCTGGAGAAGACCTGTTGATCTGGGGCGATGCCTGTGGTGTGGCCTCGGTTCAGTTTCAGCATCCCGAAGCGGGTCTTGCCTTTGATGTCGATGGGGCAACGGGCAAGGCGACCCGCGCCTCACTTCTGGACATGGCAGCCGGCGAGGGCGTTTTGGTCGCTTCGGCCCACTTGCCTTTCCCGAGCTTTGGCCGTGTTCTTCGCTCGGGTTCGGCATACGCATGGCAGCCTGACGAGTACCGGTTCGAGGTTTGATCTGATCCAACACGCCAAGGCCAGTCGTTGGGTTGCCATGGGCGTGTAGAAAGGGGCAGCCAGCATTCACTTGCTGGTTGCCATAGGGCATTTCTGCGACAGGCAGAGCCGGATGAACCCCAGGATTTCACAATGCACGACTATCGCCTGGAAGCCATTTCCAAAGACATTGGCATATCCAGAACCCGACGGCTGACAAGAAAACCAGAGCGGATCAATTCCGGGTGAAAGCCATCATTGCTTGGCAAACATATCATCTGCATGCGCGCTAAGGAGGCTTTCGAGGAACGCATTGAGACGACGACCCTTGGATGCGCTGCGCCGGACGATCGCGGACATCTGCGAGACGAAACGGGTTCCCTTGCACGGGATCTCGCGCGCCAGCCCGGCCTCGATGAATGGATAGGCCGTGTGGGTTGGCAGAAACCCGAGATAGCGTCCTGACAGAACAAGAAGGGCAAGCGCTTCTTCATTTTGGACGAATGCGGATTTTCTCAACTTGAGTTTCTGGTGCACCGACATGTTCGGTGAGTTGAAGCTCAACCCGGCAAACGAAAATGCTCTTAACGATTTCAGTTCGAACTCTTCGCGCGGATCGTCAAACAGCTCGTGCCCCTTTCCACAATAAAGACGCATGTCTTCCTGATAGAGGTTCGCATAGTTGAGCATCGGCGATTGCCGGTGCAAAGGAACGATTCCCAGATTGAAGCGCCCGTTGATCACACCCTCTTCGATGATGTTAGGGGGTTCCATGGATATATCGAGCGTCACACCCGGCGCCCTGCTTCTGAACAAGCGAATGGCCCCAAAGACGTTTGCGCCCGGGTTCGTCGAGGAGTGATCGAAGATCGCGATCTTGAGCTTTCCGGTCAGAGCAGTGTGCGCTTCGTCGATCTGTTCCTGAAACTTGTCGATCGCAGCGAACAGGTCTTCGGCTGCGTCCAGAACATGCTGCCCGTCGGATGTCAGGGAAAAACCTGCCGGCCCCCTGTGGCAAAGCTTGAGGTTCAGACGCGTTTCCAGATCGGAAATATGCTTGCTGATAGTCGAGCGGCCGATGTTCAGCTCGAACTCGGCCGCGGTGAACCCACCGCATGCAACGACGGTGCGAAAAACCTCCAACAGCCGGATGTCTACGTTCGCCACGCGCGATATGATCGATTTTCGCGAGATAAAAGGTTTCCTGTTTATCAAACTTTGCTTCGATTACTTTGTATTACCTGAACGGTAATTGCAAATTATATGTTTTCCATTGGATTTCGGCGCGCGGCATTGCTGTGTCTGTCGCCTGATCCAGCAAGACAAAAAGTCCAACTCCGGAGGAGACTTTATGACACTCATCAAAAACCTGTCATCGTTTGCGATTGCTGCATCAGTTGCGGCTTTTGCTCTTACGGCCCCCGCTCAGGCCAAAAACTTCAAAATCGCGGTGGGCGACAGCGGCGGATCAAGCCAGGAAGCCACGGGTCTGGCATTCAAGGCGAAACTTGAGGAATTGTCCGGCGGCAATCATACCGCAACACTGTTTCTGAACGGCCAGCTGGGCTCGGAACAGGACACCGTGAACGAGGCTGCGATCGGCACGCTGGACATGTCGCTGTTGGCGATCAACAACGTGACACCGTTTTCGCCCTCTGTGGGCGTGTTCACGCTGCCTTACGTCATTCTCAGCCTGGAAGACGCCGAAACGCTGACCCAGGGCCCAATCGGTCAGGAACTGACCGAAAACACCATCAATGACGCAGGCGTGCGCATCATTGCCTGGACCTATACCGGCTTCCGCCGGCTGACCAATTCGAAAAAGCCGGTCAAATCGGTTGCCGACCTTGAAGGCCTGGTCATTCGCGTCCCCAAGAACGAGATCATGATCGACACCTACAAAGCCTGGGGCATCAGCCCGACGCCGATGGCATGGTCGGAAACTTTTGCGGGTCTCCAGACCAAGGTTGTGGATGGTCAGGACAACCCCTACACCACCATCAACGCGATGAAGTTCTACGAGGTGCAAAAGTACGTCACGAACATCCGCTACATCTTCTCGATTGAACCGCTGATCATTTCCGAGCAGGTCTTTCAGGACCTGTCGGCCGAAGATCAGGAAATCATCCTTGAGGCTGGCAAAGCGGCAACCGCGGCATCGGCCCAGTTCCTGCGCGACAAGGAAGCCGAGATCAAGCAGATCCTGCTCGACAAGGGCATGCAGATCGATGATCCGGAAAACAACGAGCAGGAATTCATCGACCTGGCGACCGCTGCCGTTTGGCCGAAGTTCTATGAAAGCATCGGCGGCGTCGAAAAGCTGAACGCGGTGCTGGCCGCGATCGGTCGCGACCCCGTCTCGGAATAATATCGCTCAACAATAACAAATGGCATGCGCTGAACCGGCGCATGCCGCACTGACAGCGAGGGGCCCATGAAAAACTTCTGGGGTGTTTTAGACAATATCGAAAGTTATCTTTGCCGGTTCCTGCTGGCAGTGTTCGTGTGTCTGCTATTCCTTCAGGTCGTGGTGAGAACGTTGTTCAACTTCTCATTCTCCTGGGTGGAAGAGCTTTCGGTTTATATGTTCGTGTGGTTCGTGTTCTTCGGAGCCAGCTATGCGGCCAAGATGGGCGCCCACAACCGGGTGACCTTTCAGTTCAAGTTCCTTCCGCCTCGCGCAATCAAGTTCATCGAGGCATTCGCCGATCTGTTCTGGATCTGCTTCAATGTCTATTTCGTCTATCTGGCGCTGGATTTCATCTTCAACCGGATGAACAAGTTCCAGTCCTCACAGACCCTCGGGTTCCACCTGAGCTGGGTATATATCGTTCTGCCGATCGCGTTCACCCTGATGACAATCCGCATCATCCAGGTGAACTACAAAAAGATCGTCCTGGATGAGGACCTTCGCGATCCCGATGCAATCGATCTGGAAGAAGTACGCGCCGAATTCGGCGGCGACGCAGCGCACGCTGCAAGCGAGGAGGACAAGTGATGGGCGTGGAAATCGTTTATATCCTGTTTGGCGGCTTCCTGCTGCTTTTGTTCATTGGCGCGCCGATCACGGTGGCGCTTGGCGTTTCGACGATGATCACGTTTCTCATCCTCGATGAGAATCCGATCAAATTCGTGCAGATCGCGTTCACCTCTGTCGGGTCTTTCCCGTTGATGGCCTTGCCCGCCTTTATTCTGGCCGGAGCCTTGATGGAGGCATCAGGCCTGTCCCGGCGGTTGATATCCGTGGCCGAAAGCTTTGCCGGTCCGTTCACCGGTGGCATGTCTGCCGCAACGGTGTTTGCCTGCCTGTTCTTCGGCGCAATCTCGGGTTCTGGCCCGGCAACGACCGCTGCGGTCGGTATGCTGATGATCCCGGCCATGATCGACCGCAAGTATGACCGGGATTACGCGTCCGCGATCACCGCGTCATCCGGGGGTCTTGGTATCGTCATTCCACCATCGATTCCGCTGATCATCTTCGGCATTGCCGCCCTTGGCATGCCCGCGCCGCCGGAGGCCGTGGCCGAGCATGGTACATTCCAGACGGTTTCCATCCCGAAACTGTTCATCGCAGGATTCTTCCCCGCCTTTCTGATCGCCGGCAGCCTGTTAATCATGAACTACATCCTGGCCAAGAAGAACGGTTACAAGGGAACCACCGAAGGCTGGTCCGCGCGCCACATCTGGTGTGAAATGTACCGCGGTTTCTGGGCGCTGATGGCACCTGTCGTGATCCTTGGCGGTATCTATTCGGGTTTCTTCACCCCGACAGAAGCCGCAATCGTCGCGATCTTTTACACTCTGGTGGTGGGTACGTTCATCTATCGGGAATTGTCGTGGCACAAGCTTTTCACGTCACTTGAAACGACAACCTGGCTGACAGGCCGTGTGTTGTTGATCATGTTCACGGCGACGGTCTTTGGGCGGTTGCTGGTCGAAAATCAAATTCCGGCCATCATCGCGCAGGGGATGCTGTCGGTCACCGACAATATCTATGTGATCTGGACCCTCGTGATCCTGTTCCTGCTGTTCGTCGGAATGTTCATGGAAACGCTGGCCACGATCCTGATCCTTGTACCGGTCATGCTGCCGGTTGCCTACAGCGTTGGCATCGATCCGATCCACTTCGGAGTTGTCATGGTCTGTACCCTGGGTATCGGCTTTCAGACGCCACCATTGGGAGAAAACCTGTTCATCGCGTCGGGGATATCCAACATTTCCATCGAGCGGATATCAGTGGCTGCGCTGCCGTTTGCCTTCATCAACACTGTGGCAATCTTCATCATCGCGTTTTTCCCTGAAATCTCGCTTTGGTTGCCTCGGGCGTTCGGATACTGAGCGGCAGATGAAAGGAACTGAACAATGTTACCTCAGATAAAAGACATCCTGTTCGCGACCGACCTGTCGGCAAACGCAGACAATGCTTTGCGCCACGCCATTGCTTTGGCGCAGACGCATGATGCAAGAGTTCACGTTCTGCACGTGACCGAACCGTTGACTCAGGACGCAATCATGACGCTGCGGATGTTCATCCAGGATGATGCATCGCGAAAGCATGCGATCAGGGAACGGCACGCGTCCATAAAGGACATGCTGAAGGCCAACCAGAAGGCCTTTGTCAGTTCGCTGAGCAAGGAAGAAAAGCAGGCCTACGAAAAGGTTGCGTCAGTTGAACTGGTCGATGGTCACCCGGCGGAAGCGATCCTGCAAAGAGCCAAGGACCTTGATTGCGGGCTGATCGTCATGGGAACGCATGAACACGGCACGGGTCACACATTCATCGGTACCGTCGTCAAACGGGTGCTTCGACGATCCAGAATCCCGACACTTGTCGTACCTCATGTGCACTAGAATTACCCTCCTGGACTGAACTTAGGCGGCCAAACGGTCGCCTTTTTTTCAGCGATCCTTAGCGCCATGGCGGCCTTTCTGGTGTTGGCACTTGATGGATGCAGTGGCTTTGAATCCCCTACTGTTTGATGTCTGAGAATTTTGAAGAATAGTAGTAGGCGATAGCCTGCGCCCGGTTCTTAACCGACAGTTTTTCATAAATGTTCGACAGGTGAAATTTCACCGTATTCGTGGAAATCTGCAAGTCCTTGGACAGGTCGCGATTGGACATGCCTTTGGCAAGGGCCTCAAGAATGGCCCTTTCCTTTCGTGACAGGCTGTCTAACGGGTTTCGTTGCATCTTGCGGACATCGATGAAGGGAAAAACCATCTTGCCCGCCGCAACATCGACGCAGGTTTCCAATAACCCTTCGACTTCGCCAGAGCGCGCCGCAAAACCCGCGGCACCCGCCTGCATCGCCAGACGCGGCACATCACCAACTTCATCCCCGTAGATGACAAAACGCGGCGCGTTTTCCTGCTCTCGCAGCACTTCTATGAGTTTCGCGGCGCCCAGAACCGGCAAATCCCAAGCGACGATGCAGACCTTTACCGGCACCCGCATCACCGCGCCCAGGAAGCCCTCGGCAGTTGCCGATGTTGCGACCAAAGAGAATCGGGGATCGCGTTCGAAGATCTCGGACATCGCCGATAACACCAGCGGATTGTTGTCAGCGAGCATGACGGCAATTGGAGAACGCTGAGTTCCAGTCATTGTAATTCCACCTAAAATTTTCAAAACCTACCCGTTTTGGCAGTAGATTTCTTTGTATGCATCGGTATCCTTACCAGTTTGGGTAGGTTTTTCCCCATCTATTTGGAAGCCCCGTAGCAGTAGTAAGTTACGTTGCGGACCAAAGCAAGTATCGCTTTTCTACACGTCAGCGAAAGACACGGGGCCAGCAATTGCCCCTGATGAAGTGGAGGCCGTCAATGACGTTTCAGATTTTCCCCCAGCTCGAAATCCCCGAGACGTTGGCGGCTGGCCCCGGGCCGGGCAACACGGATGCCCGCGTGTTGCAGGCATTCTCCGGCGCCGGAGTGGCCGATCACATGCAAGCAGACGTTCTGCGTGGAATGGTCGAATGCAAGCACATGCTGCGCGAGATCTGGGGCACCAGAAACGCGTATACCTTTGCTGTGGCCGGCACCGGCTGGAGCGGGCTGGACACCATGTTCTCGGCCGTCATGCCGGGTGACAAGGTTGTCGCTTTCTCGAACGGAACCTTTTCGGGCATCGACTCGCTGACACTCCGGATCAAGGCAGCAACACCGCAGGAACACGCCGCCGATCCACTCGATCCGAAAGCTGCCAGCGTAATCGTCATTGATGTACCGCACGGCCAGCCGGTCACCGCCGAAACAATCGAGGCCGCTTTGGCCGAGCACAAGCCGAAGTGGGCCTTCATGGCGCATTGGGAAACCGGTTCAGGCCGTATCAACGATCTGCGCGGGTTCTCGGATGCGTGCGAACGCCATGGCGTCATGGGGCTGATCGATGCCGTCTCGTCGCTTGGGGTCGAGAATTTCCGGATCGACGATTTTCCCGGTGTCGCCGGGTGGGCCTCCTGCCCACAAAAAGGTTTGTGTTGCCTGCCGCTGACCTATGCGCCCGTCAGCTTTACCGCTGCCTACATCGACTCGCTGAAAAGCACCGGCGCTTACACCTATGTGCACAACCCGATTTTCGAGGCGCGCCATTGGGGAATTGTCGATGGTCGGGATGTCGAAAAGGGCACCTATCACCGGACCCATTCAGGCTATGCCGTCGCTGCCTTTCATGAATCACTGCGCCTCACTCTGCAGGAAGGGCTGGCAAAGCGGTCAAATGCGTACCGGACCCACGAAAACGTTCTGCGCGATGCCGTAACTGCGATGGGATGCGAAGTCACATCGGACATGCCCAGCCTCGTCGTACTCAACCTGCCGCCGGAACTGGCCGGCCGTGAAATGGAACTGGTCCAGAACTGCCGCGCGCGCGGCTTTGGCATATGGCCGACACTGAGTGCGCCAGTACAGGTGCGGATCGGTATTCTCAACCAATTGAACCGCCAAGCCGTCAGCCGGATCGTGCGTCTGTTCGCCGAAGCCCTGCGGGAGCTCGGAGGTCAGGTGGACAACGACGTCGTCGAGGCTTTGCTCGAGAGCCGTTACGGCACTTCGATCGCCGCCTGAATTGCGCTGCAGAAAAGAGAGAACTCCAAATGGACATTCATGAGTATCAGGCGAAAGAAATTCTTTCGAATTTCGGGGTCGAAGTTCCTTCGGGAGCGTTGGCCTACAGCCCGGAGCAGGCCGCTTATCGCGCCCGCGAATTGGGCGGCGACAAATGGATCGTCAAGGCACAGGTCCACGCCGGCGGTCGCGGCAAGGCGGGCGGCGTCAAGCTTTGCAATAGCGAAGGCGAGATCTACGAAGCATGCGATGACCTGTTCGGTCGAAAGCTGGTAACCCATCAGACCGGCCCCGAGGGCAAGGGCATCTATCGCGTCTATGTGGAAAGCGCGGTGCCGATCGATCGCGAGATTTATCTTGGTTTCGTGCTTGATCGCTCCAGCCAGCGGATCATGATTGTTGCATCCTCTGAAGGTGGCATGGAGATCGAGGAGATTTCGGCGGAAAAACCCGAAAGTATCGTGCGCTCCACAGTGGAACCGGCAGTAGGTTTGCAGGAATTCCAGGCCCGGGAGATTGCCTTCAACCTTGGTCTGGAACCCCGCCTGATTCAGCAAATGGTCCGCACATTGCAAGGGTGTTATGCCGCATTCAGTGAGCTGGACGCGACCATGGTGGAAATCAATCCCCTGGTAATCACCGGCGACGATCGGGTTCTGGCGCTGGATGCCAAGATGAGCTTTGACGACAACGCCCTGTTCCGTCATCCGCAAATCTCTGAACTGCGCGATAAAAGTCAGGAAGACCCGCGCGAAAGCCGTGCGGCGGACCGCGGCCTGTCCTATGTCGGGCTCGAGGGCAATATTGGGTGCATCGTGAATGGCGCCGGCCTTGCGATGGCCACGATGGACACGATCAAGCTGGCTGGTGGTGAGCCTGCAAACTTCCTCGACATTGGCGGCGGTGCTTCGCCCGAACGGGTGGCCAAGGCGTTCCGTCTTGTCCTGTCAGACAAGAACGTTCAGGCGGTGCTGGTCAATATCTTTGCGGGCATCAACCGCTGTGACTGGGTTGCCGAAGGTGTCGTGCAGGCGCTGCGCGAATTGCAGATCGATCTGCCCGTCATAGTTCGCCTTGCCGGAACGAATGTCGAGGAAGGTCAAAAGATTCTTGCGAAATCGGGCCTGCCAATCATCCGTGCAACAACTCTGATGGAAGCCGCTGAACGCGCCGTGAGCGCGTGGAAGCACGATCTGACCCATAACACCCAGATGAGGGCCGTGTAATGAGCATTCTTCTCGATCGCGAAAGCCGCGTAATCGTTCAGGGCATAACCGGCCGCATGGCAAGGTTCCACACCAAGGACATGCTGGAATATGGCACCAACGTTGTTGGCGGGGTTGTTCCCGGCAAGGGCGGCGAAACCGTCGAAGGCGTTCCGGTCTTTGACACGGTCAAACAAGCCGTCGAAGCAACCGGCGCCAATGCCAGCCTGGTGTTTGTACCACCGCCGTTTGCCGCGGATTCGATCATGGAAGCCGCTGACGCCGGTATCCGCTATTGCGTGTGCATCACCGACGGCATTCCGGCGCAGGACATGATCCGCGTCAAGCGTTACATGTACCGTTATCCGAAAGAGCGGCGCATGGTTCTGACCGGCCCCAATTGCGCAGGTACGATCAGCCCGGGCAAAGCGCTGCTGGGGATCATGCCGGGCCATATCTATCTGCCTGGCCCTGTCGGCATCATCGGACGTTCGGGCACGCTGGGTTATGAAGCGGCCGCGCAGTTGAAGGAACGCGGCATCGGTGTTTCGACCAGCGTCGGAATTGGCGGCGACCCGATCAACGGCTCGTCTTTCCGCGACATCCTGGAACGCTTCGAGCAGGACGAGGACACCGAGGTGATCGCCATGATCGGAGAAATCGGCGGACCTCAGGAGGCGGAAGCCGCAGAATATATCCGCAATCATGTCACAAAGCCCGTGGTGGCCTATGTCGCTGGCCTGACCGCTCCCAAAGGGCGAACGATGGGCCATGCTGGTGCGATCATCTCGGCCTTTGGCGAAAGTGCGTCGGAAAAGGTGGAAATCCTTTCGGCCGCAGGCGTGACCGTGGCTGAAAACCCCGCTGTGATTGGCGAAACCATCGCCCGTGTCATGGGAAAGGCAGCGTGATGGTCAAACCCTCTGTCCTTGTCACCCGTCGTTGGCCCGCCGCCGTCGAGGCGCAACTGATGGAGAGCTATGACGCAGTTCTGAATACCGGGGACAAACCTTTGACCCCGGCGGAAATTCGCGAAGCGCTCAAACGGTATGATGCGGTTCTACCGACTGTGACCGATACACTGAATGCCGAAGCACTGGACGTACCGTCGGCGCAAACCAGGATCCTGGCCAACTACGGTGTTGGGTACAGCCACATTTGCGAGCCTGCGGCACGCGACCTGGGAATGACCGTCACCAATACGCCCGACGTGCTTTCAGAATGTACTGCCGATCTCGCGATGACGTTGTTGCTCATGGTTGCCCGCCGAGCAGGCGAAGGAGAACGAGAGTTGCGCGCGGGCCAATGGACAGGATGGCGGCCCACACATCTTGTCGGCACCAAAGTCAGCGGCAAGACATTGGGCATCATCGGTTTCGGTCGAATCGGCCAGGAAATGGCCCGTCGCGCCCATCACGGGTTTGGCATGAAAATTCTTGTACAGAACCGGTCGCGTGTCTCGTCGGAGATTCTGAACCAATGCAATGCCACGCAGGTCGACACCATCGACGACTTGCTGCCGCAATGCGATTTTGTCTCGCTGCACTGCCCCGGAGGTGCCGCCAACCGGCATCTGATCGACGGTCGCCGTCTCGACTTGATGAAGCCTGACGCCTACCTGATCAATACCGCCCGCGGCGAGGTCATCGATGAACATGCCCTGATCCAGGCCCTCATGTTTGACACTATCGGCGGCGCAGCGCTCGACGTCTTCGACGGAGAACCCTACGTCAGCCCGGACCTGTTGCATTGCGACAATCTGGTCATGCTGCCACATCTGGGAAGCGCCACCCGAGAAGCGCGCGAAGCCATGGGATTTCGCGTTCTGGACAATCTGAGCGATTTCTTCGAGGGACGCCCGCCGCGTGACCGGGTGATCTGACACAGACAACATCTTGGGCAACAGGCAGGTACGGGTCCAAACGGCTTTCGCAAAGTGATTGTGACGAGGTCCAGACCTGCTCTGCCCCTGCCCCTGCCCCTGCCCCTGCCCCCCAGTTTTGCTGTTCCGGACCGGAACGACCAACACAATTCGAAAGGTTTCGACATGAATGCCCCCTATCGTACCGACGATTTTTTCACCCAATCTCTCGCGGATCGTGATCCTGAGCTTTACGGCTCGATCGCGTCGGAGCTTGGCCGTCAGCGCGACGAGATCGAGCTGATCGCGTC
>NZ_JBXWQW010000023.1:0-82020 GCF_059612585.1 Ruegeria sp. YKSF57
CGCGCAGGATGTAGCGCGGGCGCGCTCGCGCGGGCGGCCCTATGCCACTTGCGCCGCGCAGCTTGCCGGGATGGTGCAGACCCGGCTGGAACGACGCGAGGCAATCTGAGGTGGCAGCAAGCAGTCTGGTTCTGTTTGGCGCAGTCTATCTGGTGCTCTACCGGCATGTACGGGCAGCAGCACAAGACATCCGGCGCAATCGTCAGCGCGGCGAGGTAGAAGAAAGCGGGATATTTCCCTAGCACACCAAGCAACGGCGCCAAAGGCAGACCGATGCCCTGTGTGGTATTGCGTCCCTCAAAGTAAGACGCCGCCCTTTTGAGGCGGCGTTTCAGGTGTCAATCCTGCGGGATAACGCGCAGGCCCAGCTCCATCAACTGATCCGACGTCGGATCCGAAGGGGCCGACATCATCAGGTCTTCGGCGCGTTGGTTCATCGGGAACATGATGACCTCGCGGATGTTCACTGTATCGGCCAACAGCATCACGATACGGTCGATACCTGCTGCGCAGCCGCCATGCGGGGGGGCGCCGTACTGGAAGGCGTTGACCATGCCGCCGAACCGCTTGCGCACCTCGTCCTCGCCGTATCCGGCAATCTCGAAGGCCTTGAACATGATCTCGGGCTTGTGGTTCCGGATCGCGCCCGACAGGATTTCGTATCCGTTGCAGGACAGGTCGTACTGATAGCCCAGCACCTTGAGCGGATCGCCCATCAGCGCGTCCATACCTCCCTGCGGCATCGAGAAGGGGTTGTGCTCGAAATCGATCTTGCCGGTTTCCTCGTCCTGCTCGTAGATCGGGAAATCGACGATCCAGGCGAATGCAAAGCGGTCGGTCTCGGTCAGGCCCAATTCGGCACCGATCACGTCGCGCGCCTTGCCGGCGACCTTTTCGAACGACTTGGGCTTGCCGCCCAGGAAGAAGGCCGCGTCGCCGACGCCCAGACCCAGTTGCTGGCGGATCGCCTCAGTGCGCTCGGGGCCGATATTCTTGGCCAGCGGGCCTGCGGCCTCCATGCCCTCCCCCTGATCGCGCCAGAAGATATACCCCATCCCCGGCAGCCCTTCTTTCTGGGCAAAGGCATTCATGCGGTCGCAGAACTTGCGGCTGCCACCAGTGGGCGCGGGAATGGCTCGAATTTCGGTGCCGTCCTGCTCCAGCAACTTGGCGAAGATGGCAAAACCCGAGCCACGGAAATGCTCGGAACAGTCCTGCATCTTGATCGGGTTGCGCAGGTCTGGCTTGTCGGTGCCGTACCACAGCGCGGAATCGCGATAGGAAATCTGCGGCCAGTCCCGCCACGCATCCACCTTGCGGCCCTCGCCGAATTCTTCGAACACACCGGCCAGTACAGGCGCGATGGTATCAAACACGTCCTGCTGCTCGACAAAGGACATCTCGAGATCGAGCTGATAGAAATCGGTGGGCGAGCGGTCGGCGCGCGGATCTTCGTCGCGAAAACAGGGCGCGATCTGGAAATAGCGGTCAAATCCTGACACCATGATCAGCTGCTTGAACTGCTGCGGTGCTTGCGGCAACGCATAGAACTTGCCGGGATGCAGACGCGAGGGAACCAGAAAGTCGCGTGCGCCCTCGGGGCTTGACGCGGTGATGATCGGGGTCTGGTATTCGCGGAAATCCCTATCCCACATGCTGCGGCGCATCGAGGCGACCACGTCGGACCGCAGCGTCATGTTGCGCTGCATCGCCTCGCGGCGCAGGTCCAGATAGCGATAGCGCAGGCGGGTTTCCTCGGGATATTCCTGATCGCCGAACACCATCAGCGGCAGTTCCGACGCCGCACCCAGCACTTCCAATTCGCGCACGTACACCTCGATCTCGCCAGTGGGTAGCTTCGGGTTCACCAAATCCGCATCGCGCGCCTTGACGGTGCCGTCGATACGGATGCACCACTCGGACCGAACCTTTTCCAGTTCGGCAAAGGCGGCGCTGTCGCCGTCGCACAGAACCTGCGTTACGCCGAAATGGTCGCGCAGGTCTATGAACAAAACGCCCCCGTGGTCGCGCACGCGGTGAACCCAGCCCGACAGGCGGACGGTGTCACCGACATTGGCGGCAGTCAGTTCGGCGCAGGTGTGGCTGCGATAGGCGTGCATCGGTCATATCCCTTCGGGCGGAGAATTCGTCGCGCCGATACACCGCGATAGGCCCGGGAAGTCAAGGGTCGCGCGCCATCGTGACCGGGAAGTCACCCAAAAGAGGTGGAAATCACGAAATTGGTGCATATTTCCAATGCTGTGATATGGATTTCTTGTCTTCTGTTTCAGAACGCTCACCCATCGAGCGGGGAAGAGTAGGATGATGTGGCAAAGAATTTTAGATCGTGTGTTGAACAGGTTCGTCACTCAGGGCGCATTGCGGGTGACGTTTCCGGACGGGTCCAGCGAAGTCTATGGTGACGGAACGCACCCGTGCCCCCATTTCCGGATCCATGCCCCCGACCTGATGCGGCGATTGTGCCAGAACCCCGAGCTTGGCTTTGGCGAAGGGGTGATGGAGGGTACGCTGACCACCGAAGACAGCAGTCTGGACGATGTATTGAGGGTTGCGATTCGCAATTTGTCGGCGGGCAATCTTCCGAGATTCTATCATTGGCTCGAACGGGCAAAGTTTTTCCTGCGACCGGTTCTGCAGCGCAATACGCTGCGTCTGGCACGGCGCAACGTGGCGCATCACTACGACCTGTCCGACGATTTCTACCGGCTGATGCTGGACCCGGACATGCAGTACAGCTGCGCCTATTTCGACACGCCAGACCTGACGCTGGATCAGGCTCAGGCCGCGAAAAAGGCGCATATCGCGCGCAAGCTGTGCCTTGAACCCGGTCACCGGGTTCTTGACATCGGGTGCGGCTGGGGCGGGCTGGCATTGACCTTGGCCCGGGAACATGGCGCCCATGTCACCGGCCTGACCCTGTCGCAGAACCAGCATGACGCTGCCAAGGCGCGCGCGGTCGAGGCCGGGATGCGGGACCATATCGATATCCGCCTGATGGACTATCGCGAGTTCACCGGACAGTTCGACCGGATCGTTTCGGTCGGCATGCTGGAGCATGTGGGCGTGCCCCACTATGACACCTATTTCGGCAAGGTCGCCGATTTGTTGAAACCCGACGGCGTGGCGTTGATCCATACCATCGGGCGCAATGGACCGCCGACCAACCAGTCGCCGTGGCTGAACAAGTATATCTTCCCCGGCGGCTATGTACCGTCCCTGTCGGAACTGGTGGTGCCGATTGGTCGGGCAGGCCTGTGGAACCTGGATATCGAAAGCCTGCGCCTGCACTACGCCAAAACGCTGCGCTGCTGGAGGGACCGGTTCGAAGCCAATATCGATCAGGTCCGCGCGATGTATGACGAGCGGTTCGTCCGCATGTGGCGCTTTTACCTGACCATCTGTATCCTGGTTTTCGAAGAGCGGGACCAGACCGTGTTCCAGTTCCAGCTTGGCCATCGGCGCGATGCGGTGCCTCTCACCCGTGACTACCTCTACCCTGGCCGCGATCGGCTGCGGGACGCCGCCGAGTGATCAGGAGGTTGCCATTTCCACCCTGATCAACCCTCGCAGGGAATTGCCAGCAAGAATACTCTGAGCTTCTCTTAAGTCGTTCAAAGTTAGTATAGCTTCGGACACCTCTCGTTTTACAAGCAGTTCTTCACGCAGAATTCCCGGCAAAAGACCAGCGGAAAGCGCCGGAGTCAGCATTTTGCCATCAGCCATGACCGCGAAGATATTGGTGATGGTACCTTCGCAGACTTCCCCACGTTCGTTGAGAAAGATCATCTCATCGATCCCGTCGCGCAGATTTGCGCGAACCTCATCGTAAAGCGCGCGCCGGGTGGTCTTGTGCCGCAGCCAAAAATTCCCGGAGTCCAGCCGCTCTGGGGCGACCGCCACGCGCCAGACAGATGGGGTTTCGGTCAGGGCACCGGTGGTCAGGCCAAACTGACCGTCTGCCTCCAAAGTCAGACGGCAGCGCAGCGGATCGTCGCCCGCCACCGCCTGCAACCGCAGTTCTGCTGCCGAGCGGTCAAATGGAATGTTCAAGGCCTGCGCCGACCGCGCCATTCGCGCAAAGTGACGATCAAGGCGTGCGAACCCTTCACCGGAGCGATAACCCAATGTTTCGATCAGGCGGAAATCAGGCTCAGTTGGCGGGCAAAGCGCGCTTTCCATAACGCCTCCTCGTATTCCGATGCTGCGGTACTGTCCCAGACGACGCCGCCACCAACGTTCAGCGTGGCCCGGTTCCCCTCGGCCATCAGCGTGCGGATCGCCACGTTGAATTCGGACCGGCCGTCAGGTGCGGCCCAGCCGATGGTGCCGCAATAGATGTCGCGCGGCCAGGGTTCCAGATCGCTCAGAATTTCCATCGCGCGGATCTTTGGCGCGCCGGTGATCGAGCCGCAGGGGAAGAGAGCCTTCAGTATGTCAGACAAACGGGCATCGGCGCGCAACTGCGCCCGCACAAGCGATACCATCTGATGCACGGTGGCATAGGTTTCGACCCTGAACAGTTCGGGCACCTTGACTGTCCCCGGCACCGCCACCCGGCTGATATCGTTGCGCAAGAGGTCCACGATCATCAGGTTCTCGGCCCGGTTCTTTTCGTCGCTGATCAAAAAGTTGCGGCGGCGGGCGTCCTCGGCCGGATCGGCGCTGCGCGGCTGGGTGCCTTTCATGGGGCGGGTTTCAATCATTCCGCGAGCATCAGTGCGAAAGAACAGCTCGGGCGAACGCGACAGCAGGTCGGGCAATCCCTCCTGCCGGACAAACGTGCCATGTCCCACGGGCTGGAGATGCGCCAATGCCGCATATAGCGCGACAGCAGGCCCTTCGAGGTCAAGATCGACCGGAAAAGTCAGGTTCGCCTGATAGATGTCACCTGCGCCGATGGCGTCGTGAACCGCGCGGAACGCATCCCCGTACCGATCTTCGTTCCAGCGCGGCGCAAACCGGGTGATCTCCCCTGCCCCTGTGGTTACAGAGCATTGGCCGGGCGCACCATAGACACCAAAGCAGATCAGCGGCAGCCGCCGGCCAACCGGCATGCGCGCGGCGAGCCGCGGCTCCAGTGTGTAGCCCAGCTCATAACTGGCATATCCCGCCAGCCACGCCCCCTGCGCCCGGGCGGCATCAATAGCGGCTAGGGCTGCAGGCACATCGGCGGGTTCGTCGGCGCGGATCACGCGCGACGGGCGGTCGAAACACGTTCCCGGACCGGCCGGACCCTGATCGAAACGAATATGCAAGTGCATCCCCATTTGCCGTGGGCTGCGATATAGAGGTTTCGGGGACAGGCGAAAGGGGGGAAAGCGGCAAATGCGCATCAGATTCCGATCCCCCTTGCACCTTTTCGCGCGGTCCCTATAACCCACGACAATTTGGGCGCTTGGTGGGCGCCTGCCGACTCGCGAAAAACCGAAGGAACCTGGCCATGCCGAAGAGAACCGACATCCAGTCGATCATGATCATCGGGGCGGGCCCCATCGTCATTGGGCAAGCCTGCGAGTTCGACTACTCCGGGGCACAGGCCTGCAAGGCGCTGCGCGAGGAAGGGTACCGGGTCATCCTGGTGAACTCGAACCCGGCCACGATCATGACCGATCCGGAACTGGCCGACGCCACCTATATCGAACCGATCACGCCCGAAGTCGTCGCCAAGATAATCGAAAAGGAACGCCCCGACGCGCTGTTGCCCACGATGGGCGGGCAGACGGGTCTCAACACCTCACTGGCGCTGGAAGAGATGGGCGTGCTGAAAAAGTTCGGCGTCGAGATGATTGGCGCCAAGCGAGAGGCCATCGAGATGGCCGAAGACCGCAAGCTGTTCCGCGAGGCGATGGACCGGCTGGGGCTGGAAAATCCCCGCGCCACCATCGTCACCGCGCCGAAGAAACCCAACGGCACAGCCGACCTGGATGCTGGCGTTCAGATGGCACTGGACGAGTTGGAAGACATCGGCCTTCCCGCCATCATCCGCCCGGCCTTTACCCTGGGCGGAACCGGCGGCGGCGTCGCCTATAACCGTGAGGATTACATACATTATTGCCGCTCGGGCATGGATGCCTCGCCGGTCAACCAGATCCTCGTCGACGAAAGCCTGCTGGGCTGGAAGGAATACGAGATGGAGGTGGTGCGCGACACCGCCGACAACGCCATCATCGTCTGTTCCATCGAAAACGTCGATCCAATGGGCGTGCACACCGGTGACTCGATCACCGTGGCCCCTGCCCTGACGCTGACCGACAAGGAATACCAGATCATGCGCAACGGCTCGATCGCCGTGCTGCGCGAGATCGGTGTGGAAACCGGCGGATCGAACGTACAATGGGCGATCAACCCCGAAGACGGCCGGATGGTCGTGATCGAGATGAACCCGCGCGTGTCTCGCTCTTCGGCATTGGCGTCCAAGGCCACGGGTTTCCCGATTGCCAAGATCGCCGCCAAGCTGGCCGTCGGATACACGCTCGATGAGTTGGACAACGACATCACCAAGGTCACGCCCGCCAGCTTCGAGCCGACCATCGATTATGTCGTCACCAAAATTCCGAAATTCGCCTTCGAGAAATTCCCCGGTGCGGAACCGTTCCTGACCACGGCCATGAAGTCGGTGGGCGAAGCGATGTCCATTGGACGGACGATCCACGAATCGCTGCAAAAGGCGCTGGCCTCGATGGAATCGGGCCTGACCGGGTTCGACGAAGTTTCCATTCCCGGTCTGAGTGTGGGCCCTTGGGAGGAAGTGACCGACAAGGCCGCCGTTATCAAGGCCATCAGCCAACAGACCCCCGACCGGATGCGCACCATTGCGCAGGCGATGCGGCACGGGCTTTCGGATGACGAGATTCAGGCGGTGACCAAGTTCGATCCCTGGTTCCTGGCCCGCATTCGCGAGATCGTGGACGCCGAACGCGAGGTGCGCGAGGCAGGACTGCCCGCCGACGAGGCCGGGTTGCGCGCGCTCAAGATGCTGGGCTTCACCGATGCCCGCCTCGGCAAGCTGACCGGCAAGAAAGAAGCCGAAGTCCGCAAGGCCCGCAAGGAGGTCGGGGTCACCGCTGTGTTCAAGCGCATCGACACCTGCGCCGCCGAGTTCGAAGCGCAGACGCCCTATATGTATTCGACCTACGAGGCCCCGATGATGGGCGAGGTCGAATGCGAGGCACGCCCGTCGGACCGCAAGAAGGTGGTCATTCTGGGTGGCGGCCCGAACCGGATCGGTCAGGGGATCGAGTTCGACTATTGCTGCTGTCACGCCTGCTATGCGCTGACCGATGCGGGCTATGAAACCATCATGGTCAACTGCAACCCCGAGACGGTGTCCACCGACTATGATACCTCAGACCGTCTGTATTTCGAGCCGCTGACATTTGAACACGTGATGGAAATCCTGACGAAGGAACAGGAAAACGGCACGCTGCACGGTGTCATCGTCCAGTTCGGTGGCCAGACCCCGTTGAAACTGGCCAACGCGCTGGAGGCCGAGGGCATTCCGATCCTGGGCACCACCCCGGACGCCATCGACCTGGCCGAAGACCGCGAGCGGTTTCAGGACCTGGTTAACAAGCTGAGCCTGAAACAGCCCAAGAACGGCATTGCCTCAACCGACGAGCGGGCTATTGAAATTGCAGATGAAATCGGCTTTCCGCTGGTAATTCGCCCCTCCTATGTACTGGGCGGTCGCGCGATGGAGATCGTTCGCGATATGGACCACCTGAAACGCTACATCGCCGAGGCGGTGGTGGTCTCGGGCGACAGCCCGGTGCTGCTCGACAGCTATCTCAGCGGCGCCGTCGAACTGGATGTGGATGCGCTCTGCGATGGCGAGGCGGTGCATGTGGCCGGCATCATGCAGCATATCGAAGAGGCGGGCGTTCATTCGGGCGACAGCGCCTGTTCGCTGCCCCCCTATTCGCTCTCGCCCGAGATCATCGAGCAGATCAAGGAGCAGACCAACAAGCTGGCGCGTGCGCTGAATGTCGTCGGCCTGATGAACGTACAGTTCGCAATCAAGGATGATGAAATCTATCTGATCGAGGTGAACCCCCGCGCCTCGCGCACCGTGCCCTTCGTCGCCAAGGCCACCGACAGCGCCATCGCCTCGATCGCCGCGCGGGTGATGGCGGGAGAGCCGCTGTCGAACTTCCCGATGCGCCCGCCCTACAAGGAGGGGCAGGACACCAAGATCGCCGACCAGATGACTCTGGCCGACCCGAACATGCCCTGGTTCTCGGTGAAAGAGGCCGTGCTGCCCTTTGCCCGATTCCCCGGTGTCGATACCATTCTGGGTCCGGAAATGCGCTCGACCGGAGAGGTAATGGGCTGGGATCGCTCATTCCCGCGCGCCTTCCTCAAGGCTCAGATGGGGGCGGGCATGGTGCTGCCGTCCTCGGGTCGTGCGTTTATCTCGATCAAGGATGCCGACAAGGGCGCGGCGATGCTGGAAGCGGCGAAAGTGTTGGTAGAACAAGGATTTACACTGGTCGCCACGCGCGGAACGCAAAGCTGGCTGGACGGCCACGGGGTACCTTGCGACGTTGTCAACAAGGTCTATGAGGGCCGCCCCGACGTGGTCGACATGCTCAAGGACGGGCAGGTTCAGCTGTTGATGAACACCACCGAGGGCGCGCAGGCGGTCGAGGACAGCAAGTCCATCCGCTCGATCGCGCTGTATGACAAGATCCCCTATTTCACCACCGCCGCCGCCAGCAATGCCGCGGCGCTGGCGATCAAGGCGCAGGCCGAGGGGGATGTCGAGGTGCGCAGCCTGCAAGGCTGATACTTGCCGGCTCCTGCCTCTCCCGTTGACCTTTGGCTGGCGGGGGACAATGCTGTTTTCAACGAGCAGTACAAGGAAAATCAGCCATGCGTACCATTGTGGTCTTCGCCTCCCTTCTGGCGCTTGCGGCCTGTGACGTGCCGTTTGTTCCCCTGATCTGAGCCGCGTAAACCGGGAGGGGGAAACTTGTGTCGGGCCGCGGTCAAGGCGTCCGGGCTTCAGCGATGTACAGATGAAGTGCGCGATTTGTACGCGATTTCATCCCCCACTTGTCCGAATTGTACCATTCCGCGACACCGATCCGGACTGGCGACGGAGCTGCCGCCGCCATCGAAAACTGCCGGGTGGCGGGCTGGCGCCTGCCGTTACCGAAACATTTCAGAGATGAAGCAATTTTTCACTGATCCGGGGGGATTCCCTTGGGTCACTTCCCCTTGATCAGCGCGTGAGGCGGCTTCATTTTGAGCCAATCCGAAACATTCAGGATCCGCCATGTACACGCCCGCCATTACCGGAACCGGTGTCTATACGCCCGAGAACGTGATCACCAACGCCGAGCTTGTCGAAGCCTTCAACGCCTATGCCGATCGGCAGAACGCCGGGAATGCCGCGGCCATCGCTGCCGGGCGGGTGGAGCCGATGCAGCATTCGTCGGAGGAGTTCATCGTCAAGGCGTCGGGAATCGAGAACCGGTACGTGATGGACAAGGCCGGCGTTCTGAACCCCGAGATCATGCACCCCACCCTGCGACAGCGCAGCGATGACGAACCGGGGATCATGACCGAGATGGCGGTGGATGCCTGCCGCAAGGCGCTGGCGCAAGCGGGGCGCAGCGCCGAGGATGTGGATCTGGTGATCTGTGCGGCGTCGAACCACGAACGCGCCTATCCGGCGATTGCGATCGAGATACAGAACGCGCTGGGGATCAAGGGGTTCGGGTTCGACATGAACGTGGCCTGCTCGTCGGCGACCTTTGGCATTCAGGCGGCGGCGGACATGGTGCGCTCGGGGTCGGTGCGGGCGGCGCTGGTGGTCAACCCCGAGATTTGCTCGGGCCACCTGGAATGGCGCGACCGGGATTGTCATTTCATCTTTGGCGATGTGGCCACCGCGACCCTGATCGAACGCGAGAACGAGGCCAGCGGGCCGCATTTCGAGATCCTGTCCACCCGCTGCGCCACCGAGTTTTCCAACAACATCCGCAACAACAACGGCTTTCTGCGCCGCTCGCGCCCCGACGGAGTCGCGGACCGGCGCGACATGCAGTTCATGCAGAACGGGCGCAAGGTGTTCAAGGAAGTGCTGCCGCTGGTCAGCCAGCATATCGCCGATCACATGGCCACCGAGGGCATCGCGAACACCGACCTGAAACGGCTGTGGCTGCATCAGGCCAACAAGACGATGAACGATTTCATCGGCAAGAAAGTGTTGGGACGCGAACCGGAACCGGGCGAACAGCCCAATATCCTGCAGGACTATGCCAACACCTCGTCCGCCGGGTCGATCATCGCCTTTTCCAAGTATTCGGACGACTTGCAGGAAGGCGATATCGGCCTGATCTGTTCGTTCGGTGCAGGGTATTCGGTGGGATCGGTGATCGTCAGACGGCACGGGTGACGGGTTGGGTGTTGGAGCCGGTCTGGGGGTGTCGGCTTTGAGCCCATAATTACAAATGCTGCACGATACCTGAATGGCTGCTATTGCGATGGAGCCGTCCTCGTTCGTGATAAGTCACATTTGTGACGGCCTCCGTCTGTTAAAGCGATGCCGGTTTATTGGCGGCGCTCAGGCGACTGGTTGCCATCAGCAGGCCAGAAGTCAGGATCAGAGCAATCCCCAACCAGGCCAGCGTGTTTGTTGTCGTTCCCCACAAAAGGAAGGCCCAGAGGCTTGCAAAGATCAGAAATGAATATTCGAACACAGCCACGACAGCAGGGGTGCCGACCCGATAGGCCTGGGCGATCAGTGTAACGGCGATGACGGCGCCTGCTGCCTGAAACAGGGTCAGCCACAAGAACCGCGGGCTTGGCGTGGTCCAAGGCTGTGTCATGAAGCTCTCGCCGGGCACGAGCGAAACAACACCCAGCATGGCCACCCCTACGATACCGATGGTGGTGAATATGCCGATGGCCAGAGTCACTGGGTTTTCGTCAGCACACCAATGGCGGGTCAGCATCATCCCCAATCCGTAGAAGAAGCCAGCGGCCAGCGGCATCAAAGACAGCGCAGTGAGGTTCTTGTGATCAGGTTGCAACAGCATCAACGCGCCCGTGAAGCCGAGCAAAACCGCGAATGCTCCGACAAACCCCAACGCCTGACGAAACAGGATCACGGTCAATAGAGCCACCCAAAGCGGCGCACTGAACAAGCCCGCGCCGGCTTGGGCGACGGGCAATGCGCCCAAGGATGCAAAATAGATCAGAAGACCCAGCGAAACGAGCAGGCTCCGCCCGACCAGCCCCTTGACGTTGACAGGGCGAAGCGATTTCCCCGCAACTCGCCCAACGATGAGCAACAGAGGGATGGCAAGCAAGGTGCGGAATAGCTGGAACTGCCACAGCCCGGCCTCTTCGGCTACTGATGCCACGAAATTGTCGATGAAGCTGAGGATTGCCGACGCAACCAGCGCGAGGCTGATTGCAGAGAGGTTCCGGGTCGGGTGCATACGACTTAGGCCTGCGCATCCATCGCCGTCAGCACTTCGTCGATCGAACGGATCGCACCGTGCTGGAGATATTCCATGGCGTTGAGCGAGGCCTGGTGTGCGGCAATGCTGGAGCCCGCCACGCAATCCTCGATCACACGGCAGAAATAGTCGCCCTGATGGCCGTCGACAAACGTGTAGTGCACGCAGACATCCGTCAGCCCACCCGTGAGGATCAGGGTTTCGGCCTTCAATCCTTTGAGCAGGATTTCCAGGTCGGTGCCATAGAAGGCAGAGTAGCGGCGTTTCTGGATCTTGTAGTCATTCGGGAGGATGCCCAGCTGGTCCACCGCCAGGTCGGTCAGAGGGTTGTTGTCGAGGCAATGGATATCCTCGTCACCGTCGGTTTCGCGGCCCATGTCTACAAGATCGGCGCGGTGAATCTCCTGAATGAATATGACCGGGATTCCCATTTCGCGTGCCTTGTCGATGACCCCTTTGGTGCGAGCCATACGCTCAGCGTAGTCCGGCATGTGCGCGATCGTGCGTTCCTCGTCGGGGATCGGTGCGAATGTCGAGCACTGGATGTCGATCACGATCAGGGCGGCACGGCCTTCGATCAGCTCGCGTTTGGTGTTTAGTATCTGGGTCATCGGGGTGCCTTTCGGTCTTGCATTTGAGGAAGATCGTCTTTGCGTTCACGCATTTTTCGTAGAAGGCTTGAGCGCCTTGTCCTCGCGCGGACGGAGATGCTTGAGATAGCGCCTTTCGGCATATCTGAATGCCAGCGAGATCAGGAACACGATGGCCATATAGAACACCATCGCTGTGACGAAGCCTTCGTAGGCCAGGTAATAGCGTCCGTTTAACCAGCGCCCGACTCCGAGAAGGTCCTGCAAGGTCACCGTGCTTGCGATGACCGAGCCGTGCAGGGTGAAGATCACTTCGTTTGAATACGCGGGCAGTGCTCGGCGAAAGGCGCTTGGCAGCACCACCAGACGCATCCGCGTCCAAGGAGACATGCCACAGGCCTTCGCGGCCTCGATCTCGCCATGTGGTGTGGTCTCGATCGCGCCGCGCAAAAATTCGGTAGTATACGCCGCAGAATTGAGGGTGAACGCGATGAGCACGCACCACCATGGATCGCTTAGGATCGGGTCCCAGAGGAATGAGTTGCGAACCGACTCGAACTGACCCAGACCGAAGTAGATGAGATAGGTCTGCACCAACAAGGGCGTGCCGCGAAAGGCGTAGGTATAGCTCCAGATAACCGGGTTCAGCACCGGCTTCTTGCAAGCCCGTGCAATGGCCAGCGGCACGGCGATCAACCCGCCCAGCAGAAGCGCCAAGAATGTCAGCTGGAGCGTGACCCAGGCGCCTGCGAAAAAGCGGTCAATGTTGTCGTAGATCAGAACGAAGTCGAGCGGCGACGCGGTTTCGCTGAAGTCGCGCAGATATTCAAAGAATGTGCGGTCGCCTTCCATGAACTTACGCCTTTCGCACGCCAGCGCTGTAACGCCGGTCAACCCAACGCAAGGCCATGTCCGAGGCGGCAGTGATGATCAGGTAGATGACAAGAACCGCAAACATGAAGGTGAAGAGCTTGTGGTTTGAGCGCCCGGCCGAGAAGGCGTTCCAGACGAGATCGTGCAGGCCAATGACAGAGACCAGCGCAGTGGCCTTGACCAGAACCAGCCAGTTGTTGGTGAAACTCGGGAGCGCATAGCGCACCATTTGAGGCCATGTGACGATCTGAAAAACTTGCCGCGGTGTCATCCCGACCGACTTTGCTGCCTCGATTTGACCGGGAGGAATGGCCAGGATGGCGCCGCGGAACGTCTCGGCCATATAGGCTCCGAAGATAAACCCAAGCGTCAGGACCCCTGCGATGAATTGGTTCACATCGACATAGCCCCAAAGACCCGTGGCCTGACCAATGTCATTCAGGAGTGCTTGGCCGCCATAGAAGATCAGCATCATCAGGACCAATTCGGGAACGCTGCGGACGAAGGTGGTGTAGAGATTGCCGACGCGGCGCATTCCGCGCGAATGCGACAGCTTTGCAAAAGCGCCCAGGAGACCGAACAAGATGGACAGCACCAAGGATAGCAACGCCAGTGATATCGTGACGACCGTTCCTTCGATCAGGATCTGACGATATTCGAAAATCAGCTCCATGAGCCGTTCATCCAGTTCAGGTTTTCAGAGGAGATGGGCGGCAGAGGCAAGAAATGGCTCCTGCCGCCCGGCGTGTCTAACGGATCATTCGCCGTAGATATCGACCGCGAAGTACTTGTCGTTGATCGACTGGTAGACGCCGTTGGCGCGGATCGCGAGGATCGCTTCGCTCAGCTCATCTGCCAGAGGATCGCCCTTCCGCACGGCAATGCCGGTTCCCTCGCCCAGGCAGTCGACGTCGTCAAGGTTCGGCCCGTGGAACGCAAAGCCCTCGCCCTGTGGGGTGTTGAGGAACCCGTCCATCGCCTGAAGCGTGTTGTTCAACTGCATATCCAGACGGCCGGCAGCCAGATCGGCGAACACATCTTCCTGGGTGTTATAAAGTTTCAGGTCCGCGTCCGGGAAGTGCTTCTCGACATAGCATTGCAGGGTGGTACCGCGCAGAACACCGATCTTGACGCCCGCCGTGCCTTCCTTGGTCAGCACGATGGTCGAACCTTCCTTCGCGACAAAGCGCGAAGGCGTGAAGTAGTACTTCTCAGTAAAATCGACCCGCTTCTTGCGATCTTCGGTGATCGACATGGAGGCGACAATGGCGTCATACTTGTTGGCGATCAGCGCCGGGATCATGCCATCCCATTCCTGTTCGACCAGCTCACATTCGCGGTTCAATTCGGCGCAAAGTGCCAAGGCGATGTCGATATCAAAGCCCGAAAGTGTGCCGTCAGCTTCTTTCATTGAAAACGGTGCATAGGCGCCTTCGACCCCGATGCGCAGCGTTTCAGCCATCGCCGGTGCGCCCAGCAACGCAGCGGTGCTGACTACGGCAGCCAGGATGGTTTTTGTGAGTTTCATGGTTTCTCTCCCTGATTTGATGAAGATTGGTTAGTGTCGTGTGTTGGACAGGAACTCGCGGAACCGTTCAGTTTCCGGGCTGCTGAACATTTGCTGCGGCTTGCCCTGTTCCTCGATCCGTCCCTGGTGAAGGAAGATCACGTCGGACGACACGTCGCGGGCAAAGCCCATCTCGTGGGTCACGACGATCATGGTGCGCCCCTCATCGGCCAAAGACCGGATCACCTTGAGCACCTCGCCCACCAATTCCGGATCAAGCGCCGAGGTGGGTTCGTCGAACAGCATAACCTCGGGTTCCATGGCGAGAGCTCTGGCGATGGCCGCGCGCTGTTGCTGACCGCCAGAAATATGTGCCGGGTAATAGTCGCGGCGCTCGTACATGCCGACCCGCTGCAGCACTGCCTTGGCTTTTTCGATGGCCTCGGCCCGGGGTTGCTTCAGCACATGCATCGGTCCGGCAATGACGTTTTCCAGAACGGTCATGTGCGACCACAAATTGAAGGACTGGAACACCATCGCCAGACGCGACCGGATACGTTCGACCTGTCGTGCGTCGGTTGGCCTGAAATCGCCATGGCGGTCTGTTGCCATCTTGATGGCCTCACCATGCACGGTGATCGTGCCCGCATTCGGCATCTCCAACAGGTTGATGCAGCGCAAGAAGGTGCTTTTACCCGACCCGGATGAGCCAAGCATTGAAATGACATCGCCTTCGCGGGCCTCAAGTGAAACGCCTTTCAGGACTTCCAAGGCTCCGAACGACTTGTGAAGGTCATCGACCTGCAGGGAAATATCGGGATCAGATACAGGTTGCGGGTGCGCCATGAGCTTTCCGGTCAGGTCGGATTCTTTATCTGCAAACGGTAGCGTCCGCTCTGAACTCGGAAAATTAGGAATAACTGGCCCTCAGCGACGGTTTTGACTACGCTGTAACGCATGTCGACGTCACTCCGCCATCTCAATGCCCTGCGTGCCTTTGAGGCCGCGGCGCGTCACCAAAGCATTGCCAAAGCGGCGGCTGAATTGAATGTCAGTCACTCGGTCATCAGCCAGCACGTGAAGAACCTGGAAGCCTGGTTCGGCACCAACCTTTTCATCCGCTCGGGCAATCGGATCACGCTTACCGAGGATGGGCGGGCGCTGCTACCGCGCGTGTCCGGCGGATTTCAGGTCCTGAAGGATGCTTGCAGCGATATGTTACGCGCGACGAAAAAGGGGACTCTGACCGTCAGTGCAGAACCCGCCTTGGCGTCCTTGTGGCTCAGAAAGCGCATCACAGAGTTCTGCGAGGAATTTCCCAAAGTCGACATTGATCTTCGTCCGGCCTGGCAGCCCTCCCGGCTTGGCGAAGGACATGCGGATTTGATCATTCACTTCGAAACGCGTCTTCCGTCAGCTGGCGTCAGGAAGCATCAGCTCTTTCCAATTGACGGCTACCCGGCATGTTCGCCTGAATTGTACGATCGGTTGAAGGTACAGGAGGAAGGCGTGAACTGGAGCGAAGCACCTCTCGTTCACGATAATGGCCGGGAAATCTGGCAAAAGTGGTTCGCCACGCACGAGCCCGGAAAAGTTCAGTGGGAACACGGCCGGGTTTATTCCGACCTATCGCTGGCAATTGACGCGGCACTTGACGGTGAAGGTATCATCCTTGCTGACGAGACTTTGTGCGCGAGGGAAGTAAAATCCGGAAGCCTCGTCAAACTGGA
The DNA here is from genome assembly GCF_059612585.1 of Ruegeria sp. YKSF57. Lineage (NCBI taxonomy): Bacteria > Pseudomonadati > Pseudomonadota > Alphaproteobacteria > Rhodobacterales > Roseobacteraceae > Ruegeria > Ruegeria sp. YKSF57. The sequence continues at coordinate 16,193 of NZ_JBXWQW010000023.1, forward strand.
CGACAGACAAATACGCTGCGTCTGGTACGCAATCGCTGTACCACGGCAGGCAACAAGGAAGCCCGCGGCCGACACTTTTGCAGCTTGGTTGATAGATCAAGCTGCGCCTGTGCGAACAGAAACAAGTTAATGGAAGTCACACGCTTAAAGTCGTGCCTGGATTGAGCTACAAGCCAATTACCGCCATTCGCGTTGGGGCATGGAATGACCACTTCGTCCCGCACTGCCGCCACCTATCGGCAGGCGCGATGGAAACGGGGCGGCCCCGACAGTCGGCTGCAAAAGCGACAAACCGGCCCGCTATCAGGTGCTTTCCTCTTCGAGGTGCAGTTTCATGTCGATCAGCACCTGTTGCAGTTGCACGGTTTCGCGCAGCAGGCGTTTGGCCTCGTTCACGGTGATGATGCCGTCTTCGATCGCTTCCTGGTATTCGCTCATCAGCATGGCAAAGCGCTGGCTGAGCGCGATCACGTCGGAATTCACGCCGCCGGTTCTGGGCTCGTCCGAGTTGCGGCCGTTGTAGGACAGGGTGATGTTCTTGAGGTCCGCCAGCGCCGAGGTCACGTGCGGATAGCTGGATTTGGCCTCAAGCTTGGCGACCGCGTCCACCGGCATGAAGCGGTCGGAATGTTCGGCATTGTCGGAATAGTACCGGCCCAGCGTCGCCTTGGATTTGCCGGTGATCTCGCAGGCCGCCTCGATCCCGACATCCTTGACCAGCGCCTCGGTGTGTTTCTTCAGATAGGCGCAGATATCTGCCATTTTCGCCTCATCGAACAACTGCCTCTGCCGACCCTTTTTTGTTTCCGGGGGAAAGGGTCAGGAAATTTCCCATTTCAGAGTATTAATTCAAATGTCATACCTTGGCTATCCCTCAGACAAACGAGGGATTTTGTGAGTGAGTGGCGGCAGTTCCTGCTGGTAGTGAGTGTTGGCGGGGCAAAATTGATCGCCCCGCTCCTTTCCGGTCAGATGATGGCCAATGACGTCGTCGTTGCGGTTATGGGTTGACCATCCCCGAACGAGCGTTGGCTCAGGCCCCGTTGCCGTGGCGGCGGCGTCGTGTAACCTTGTATCATCGCATAACTCTTTGGCCCACAGCGCCTTGCCCCCTTTGCGCGGGCGGTCTAGACCCGGCGCATGGCCAAGCTCTACTTCAACTATTCGACCATGAATGCCGGCAAGTCGACGGTCCTGCTGCAGGCGTCACACAACTATCGTGAGCGCGGCATGCAGACCTATCTGATGACGGCGGCGGTCGACGGGCGCGCGGGCGCCGGGCGAATCGCGTCGCGAATCGGGATCTGCGAGGAGGCCGACACCTTTGGCCCGGGCGACGATGTGTTTGCGATGATCGAGGCGCGGCTTGCACAGGGCGAGGTGGCCTGTGTTTTTGTCGACGAGGCGCAGTTTCTGACCGAGGATCAGGTCTGGCAACTGGCCCGCGCGGTGGATGATCTGGATGTGCCGGTGCTGGCCTACGGGCTGCGGGTCGATTTCCAGGGCAGGCTGTTTCCCGGCTCGGCGACGCTGCTGGCGCTGGCCGACGAAATGCGCGAGGTGCGCACGATCTGCAAATGCGGGCGCAAGGCGACAATGGTGATCCGGCAGGATGCGAACGGCCGCGCCATCACCGAAGGCGCGCAGGTGCAGATTGGCGGCAACGAGAGCTATGTCTCGCTCTGCCGCAGGCACTGGCGCGAGGCGGTCGGCGATCTGCCCTCGGCCTGATCACGGATCAGACCGCAGCCTGCCCGTGGCAGGCTGCCCGGCCCAACCGGCGGTGGCGCATCCCTGATGCGCCTGCGGCGGGCGGGAGCGCATGTGGTTCAGTTCACCGCGTTGGGCAGATCGTGGCCTGCGACGAAGGCGGCGACATTGTCGAGCGCCATGTGGCCCATGTTGCTGCGCACCTCTTCGGTTGCGGTGCCGAGATGCGGCAGCAGGGTGACGTTGTCCATCGCGCGCAGTGCTTCGGGGACCGTTGGTTCGAACTCGTAAACATCCAGCCCGGCGCCAGCGATCTCGCCGGTTTGCAGGGCCGCGATCAGGGCGGGTTCGTCCACCACTTCGCCACGGGCGATGTTGACGAGCAGGCCGGTGGGATTCATCGCCTTGAGGATTGCGGCATCGATCAGGTGCCGGGTCTCGGCACCGCCGGGGACCGCGACGATCAGGAAATCGACCGAGGCCGCCAATGTGGGCAGATCGGCGGCGGCATCAGCCGGGAAATCGAGCTGTTTCGGGCTGCGGGCCACATAGGCCACCTGCATGCCGAAACCGAAGTGGCAGCGCCGGGCGATGGCCTGTCCGATGCGGCCCATGCCGACGATGCCGACGCGCTTGCCGGTGACGTGATGGCCCAGCATCTGGGTCGGGTGCCAGCCCTGCCACTGACCCGAGCGCACCAGCCGCTCGCCCTCGCCCGCGCGGCGCGCGGTGGACAGCAGCAACGTCATGGCAATGTCGGCGGTGGCGTCGGTAACGGCGCCCGGCGTGTTGGTCACGGCAATCCCCGCTGCCTTTGCTGCCTGCGCGTCGATGTGATTGTAGCCGACGCCGAAATTGGCCAGCAGCCTGCAGCGGGGTTGCGGCACCGAGGCAAAGACCCCGGCCGAGAACAGATCGCCCAGCGTGGGCACCACCACGTCGAAATCGGTCAGGGCGCGGCGCATCTCGTCACCGGAGAGCGGCGTATTGCCGTCGCGAATCTCGGCACCGAATTCGGCGCGCGCCCGCGCCTCGACCGCTGGCGTCATCGGGCGGGCGATCCAGAGTTTCATCAGTGCATCCTTCCGCCCAGCGGCACCTTGCCGTCGGGGCCGATCAGAACGATTTCGCCGCTTTCGTCCGGCAGGCCCAGCACCAGAACCTCGGACATGAACTTGCCGATCTGGCGTGGGGGAAAGTTGACCACCGCCATCACCTGCTTGCCGACCAGAGTGGCCGGATCATAATGCGCGGTGATCTGGGCCGAGGTCTTGCGTTCACCGATCTCGTCACCGAAATCGATCCACATCTTGATCGCAGGTTTGCGGGCTTCGGGGAAGGGTTCGGCACGGATGATTTCGCCCACGCGCACATCCACTTTCAGAAAGTCGTCAAACGATATTTCACTCACGCGAGAGCTCCCTGGATCGGTTGGTTGCGGCCTTGACCGCGCGGTGCAGCAGGTCGGGGAACCCGGTTTCCTGGTGCATCAGCACCTCGAGCGCGGCCTGTGTGGTGCCGTTGGGCGAGGTCACGTTGATGCGCAGCTGTGCGGGGTCTTCGTCGGCTGCCATGGCCAGCGCCCCGGCGCCGGCGACGGTGGATTTGGCCAGTTTCATCGCAAGCTCGTGCGGCAGGCCATGCGCCTCGCCCGCTTTGGCCAGCGTTTCGATCAGGTGAAACACATAGGCCGGGCCGGACCCGCTGACACCGGTAACGGCATCCATCTGCGATTCGTCGTCAAGGCGAACGGTCTGGCCCACCGCCGACAACAGGCTTTCGGCCTGGTCCATATCGGCCTCGGAGGCGTGTGCATTGCCGATCAGCGCGGTGATGCCCTGACGGATGGCGGCCGGGGTGTTGGGCATGGCGCGGATGATGGGCGTCGCCGTGCCCAGAGCTTTTTCGAAGGTGGCGATGGAGGTTCCGGCGGCGACCGAGACGAACAGGGTGCGCCCGCCGCCCAGCGCCTTGATCGCAGGCAGCGCTTCGCCCATCATCTGCGGCTTGACCGCCACCAGCACCACGGCGGGCGCTTCGGGCAGCGGAGCGTTGATGTTGACGCCCTGCGCCTTGAGCCGGTCGGACGGATACGGATCGATCACCCAGACCGACGCGGCCGGAAGCCCGTGTTCCAGCCACCCGGCCAGCATCGCCGACCCCATCTTGCCGCATCCCAGAAGCACCAGCCCCTGTTCGGCAACACGTTCCATGTCCATGAAAAGCCCCTCCCCCGTGTTAAGGTTCGGGGCGCAGGTTTACGCGCGACCGTAGGCCTCTGCAATGGCGACTTGCATCGCATCGGCAGAGCTGCGGTTGCCCCAGGTCACCAGCTGGATCGCCGGGTAATAGCGCTCGGCGCTCAGCACGGCGGCGGTGATCATGGTGTCGATCTGTTCGGGGCTGGCCGTCTGGCCGCCCGCAAGAACCAGACCATAGCGATAGACCATCAGCTTTTGCCCGCCCCAATAGGTAAAGGCGCCGGCCCAGCATTGATCGTTCATTGCGTTGAGCAATTCGTAGAGCTGCGGAATGCGCTCTTCCGGCGGCTCCATCTCGAACGAGCACACCATGCGCAGCGTCTCGTCAAAACCGGACCAGGCCAGGGTGATCGAATAAGTGCGCCACTGGCCTTCGACCGCCATGGCGATCTGATCGTCCCCGATGCGGTCGAAATCCCATTCGTGATGTTCGGCCAGATGTTCGACGATGTCGATCGGATGGATGTCTTCTTCCAGATACTGCTCGGAAAGGGCCATGTTACACCTCACTGATCTCTAGCGGTTTGGGGCTGGCAGCGCCCCAGCGCTAGTTGCCTGCTCTACAAACCGGGCGTCAGCCTTGGGTCTGTACAAGATATGGTGCGATGTGGTTGCTTTCCTGACAACCCCCATTTTTGGGGATAACAGCAATAAGTTGTGGACAGACGGCAACGGCGATCAAAATATCGACGTTTGATGCAGCTTTTTCTTGCATTAAGCAAGCGGAACGGCAGAATACACCTCACCGCGCAGCCCCGGCGGGTTGCTCGGAATGGTTGATTATTCCCGAAATTCCGGCGTCAGCGGCGATCAGTCGCCCTGTTTGGCCTCGAGCGCGGCGATGCGCTTTTGCAGCGCGGCGTTTTCTTCGCGCGCCTTCTGGGCCATCGCGCGCACCGCATCGAATTCCTCGCGGGTCACAAAGTCGCGGTCGGCGAGCCAACGGTCCATCATCGATTTCATCGCGGTCTCGGCCTCTTCCCGCGCGCCCTGGGCCACGCCCATGGCGTTGGTCATCAGTTGGGAAATGTCGTCAAGAATCTTGTTGCGGGTCTGCATGTCTTTACTCCCGTGTCGCGGTTGTCCTCTATATGGGTCACAAGCGCGGCAGGCTCAAGGTTGACTTGCCCCTCAAACCACGGGCAATGAGACGCACATGCAGGCAGTGATCCCCTTTCCCGACCTTTCGCCCGAACTGTTCTCGATCTCGATCTTCGGGATGGAGTTCGCGCTGCGCTGGTATGCGCTGGCCTATATCGCGGGTATTCTGCTCGCGTGGCGCATGGCGCTGACGGCATTGCGCCGTCCCGCCCTGTGGCCGGATCAGGCGCCACCGATGAGCGCACGGCAGCTGGAGGACCTGCTGACCTGGATCATTCTGGGCGTCATTCTGGGCGGACGGCTGGGATTCGTCCTGTTCTATCAGCCGGGATATTACCTGCAGAACCCGGCCGACATCCTGAAAGTCTGGCAAGGCGGCATGGCGTTTCATGGCGGCATGCTGGGCGTGATCGTCGCCGCGTTTCTGTTTGCCCGAAAACACCGGATCCCGACCCTGCCGCTGGCCGATCTGGTCGCCCACACGGTGCCGCCCGGATTGCTGTTGGGGCGGCTGGCGAATTTCGTCAATGCCGAATTGTGGGGGCGGCCAAGCGATGTACCCTGGGCGGTGATATTTCCCGGTGAGATGGCGCAGTATTGCCCGGAGGTCGAAGGGGTTTGCGCGCGCCACCCCTCGCAGCTTTACGAAGCGGGGCTGGAAGGGCTGCTGCTGGGCGCGTTGTTGCTGTGGCTGGTCTACCGGCGTGGCGGGTTCCGGCAACCGGGCCTGATTCTGGGCGTGTTTCTGGCAGGCTATGGCCTGTCGCGCTTTGTCGTCGAGTTCTTTCGGCAACCGGATGCGCAATTCGTCTCGGACGGCAATCCGATGGGGCTGGCGTGGCAGGCCGGCGGCTATGGCCTGACGATGGGACAGGTGCTGTCGCTGCCGATGATCGCCGTTGGCCTGTGGTTCGTCTGGCGGGCCAGGCGGGCGCGGGCATGAGCCTGCGCGACATACTGATCGGGCGCATCCGGCAGGATGGGCCGATGACGGTCGCGGATTACATGGCCGAATGCCTTTTGCATCCCATGCACGGCTATTACTCTACCCGCGACCCGCTTGGCGCTGAGGGCGATTTCACCACCGCGCCCGAGATCAGCCAGATGTTCGGCGAACTGGTGGGGCTGGCGCTGGCGCAAAGCTGGCTGGATCAGGGGAGCCCCGCCCCCTTCACGCTGGCCGAGCTTGGCCCCGGACGCGGGACGTTGATGGCCGATATCTTGCGCACGACGCGCGGCGTTCCCGGCTTTCACGAGGCGGCCCGCGTGGTTCTGGTGGAAGCGTCCCACGCGCTGCGACAGGTTCAGGCCGACACCCTGACCAAGGCCAGCCCGCGCTGGCTGGACAAGGTCGAAGACCTGCCGGATGCACCGTTGTTTCTGGTCGCCAACGAGTTCTTTGACGCCCTGCCGGTGCGGCAGTTCCTCCGCGACGGCGCCGGCTGGCGCGAGCGGCTGGTTGGCGAAAGGGACGGCAGGCTGGCCTTTGGTCTGGGCGCGCAGGCGCAACAGGCCGCGCTGGATTACCGGCTGGGTGACACGCGCGAGGGCGATCTGGTCGAGCTGTGCCCTGCCGCCGCGCCGGTTACTGCCGCCGTTGCCGGGCGCATAGCGCGCCATGGCGGCGCGGCGTTGGTAATCGACTATGGCGACTGGCGGTCGCTGGGAGATACGTTTCAGGCCCTGCGCGCGCATGACCGCGCCGATCCGCTGGCCGATCCGGGACAGGCGGATCTGACCGCGCATGTGGATTTCGAGGTGCTGGCGGAGGCCGCCCGCGCCACGGGTTGCGCGCATAGCCGGTTGACCACCCAAGGCGTGTTTCTGGAACGCCTCGGCATCACCGCCCGCGCACAGGCCTTGGCGCAGGGAAAGGCAGAAAATGACCTGAATGCGCTGATTGCCGCGCATCGCAGGTTGACGCACCCCGAGGAAATGGGAAACCTGTTCAAGACAATGGCGCTTTATCCTGCGTCATCCTCACCACCACCCGGATTGGACCCATGACGCTGGAAATACTGACGTCAGACCTTTTGACCCCGGCACACCACGGTTTCTTCAGCCGCCGCGGCGGGGCGTCTTCGGGCATATTCTCGGGGCTGAACTGCGGTGTCGGATCAACGGACCTGAACGACGCCGTGGCCCTGAACCGCACCCGCGTGGCGGACGCCATGAAGGTGACGGCCACCGATCTGGTCGGTGTGTATCAGGTGCATTCCGCCGATGTGGTGATTGTGACAGAGCCGCTGGACGAACGGCCCAAGGCCGATGCGCTGGTGACGGCGGTGCCCGGGCTGGCGCTGACCATCCTGACCGCCGATTGCCAGCCCGTGCTGTTTGCCGATCACAAGGCCGGTGTCATCGGGGCCGCCCATGCCGGATGGCGCGGCGCGTTGGGCGGAGTGCTGGAGGCCACGCTGGATGCGATGGAATCGCTGGGTGCGCGGCGCGAGAACACGGTTGCGGCAATCGGTCCCACGATCTCGCAGAACGCCTATGAGGTAGGGCCGGAGTTCCTGGACGATTTCCTGATGGAGGACATGGACAACACCCGGTTCTTTGCCAATGGCAACGGCGACCGGATGCTGTTCGACCTGCCCGCCTATGGGCTGCACCGACTGCGACAGGCCGGAATCGGGGCCGCGGAATGGACCCGGCATTGCACCTATTCCGACCCTGACCGGTTTTATTCCTATCGCCGGGCCACACATGCGGGCGAAGTTGACTATGGCCGGTTGATATCGGCGATACGACTTTGAGGCTTTGCGGCCAAATTAAGGCAAAACCGCCACGATCCCGCCCAAAAATTTGTATCTAATTTCCTGTGAATCAGCTGTGGAAATGCACCTGACCTCAACCGGTTAAGTGCGTTGCGCGCACAGTCGAAATCTGGCGCAGACAGGAAAGGAGTCCGCAAGACGCGCAAATTTGTCCTCTTTTTTTCCCGGATCGGCCCTAAGGGCGCCGCAAAACCATTTCATTTTGGAATTATCCAAGCTGGACGGGTGCAAAGCCCGCTGAAGGAAGGGGAAGAATGAAAACCGGTTCACGCTTTATCAGGTCGGTGATCGCAACTGCCAGGGATCACGTGCTGCCAATGCCCTGGAAGCTGAAATCGGATCGTTCAGACAACATCACTCGAATGTGAGTGAGTGTGAGATATCTCCGGAAGGCCAAGCTGCCGGCCTTTTGGATCGTCCGTATCGGCAAGCGCCCTGGGCCGATGTGGATCTGAACCGCAACTGTGCGCGGTGTTCCGGGGCGTGTGAGTGTGGTGGGCTTTTTTGCCTGCTTGTTATGAGTTCTGTTTTGGGGGGTCATCGTTTTGACCAAAGTTGAGCATCAAATCGCTCGCTTTTTAGGCCATTGCCGCTGCATCGAGCGCGGTTATTGCGACCGTTTCAGGACATTAAACCTGTATGCCAATTCAAGGCCGTCTGAGGGGGCTGCCCAAAATATGGCAGGAATGAAGGGGACGGAATACGAATGTCTATTCCATATTCGTTAACGCGAGCGGCGCGCAATGCTGTTGAAACATCTGCGCTGCTGCAGGACCCGGCTGCGCTGCGCGGTCAGAACCGGCCGCAACTCAGGCGTTACGAGGTCTGCGCCAAGGCCGCCAACGGTGACATCATCCAGAAACGCCATATCGCACCGGCCCTGCCGCTGTTCGAGGATGCGTTCTGCGCCTTTTCGCGCGGATCGCTGATCGAGACCGATCAGGGGCCGATGGCCATCGAGGACCTGCTGCCCGGAGATCACGTCGCCACTCAGGACGGCTCGCAGGAAGTCTTGTGGAAAGGCTCCATCACCTTGCTGCCGGGGCGTCCCGACGCGCGGGGGCGGACCCATCCGTTGACCCGGTTCATGGCCGACACGTTCGGCATCCAGAAACCGATGTCGGGGGTCATTGCCGGGCCGGCGGCGCGCATTCTGGCCACGCCCGCGCATCTGCGCCACCTGTCCAGCGGGTCCCCGATGCTGACGCCGGTGCAGGAATTCGTGGACGGCATGAGCGTGGTGGAAACCATTCCGCCCACCCCGGTCGAGCTGTTTCACATCTGCCTGAAGAAACACGCGGTGATCAATGTCGACGGCATCCAGTTCGAGACCTATCACCCCGGCATCAATGCCGTACGCATTCTGGGTCAGACACTGCGTGAGCTGTACCTGAGCCTGTTCGAGCACATTCACACGCTCAGCGATTTCGGCCCCCTGGCATTTCCGCGTGCCGGTGACGGCGAAATCGACGCGATCACGGCCTGAGGGGAAACGCCATGCATCTGCTTCTCAGCTGGGTTTTCTCACTGACCATCGCGGCGTTTCTGCCGTCTTCGACCTCGCCTTCGGGCGCGGTCGCGATCAGGCGCTTCGGTTCAGGCGTTCTTCCAGGACGTCAAACGGAACGCCGGGTTCGTCCTTTGCGCCTCGAATGACAAGCGACGTCTTGACGCTGGCCACGTTCGGCGTGGTCAGCAACTCTCCGGTCAGGAATTGCTGAAAGCTGCTGAGATCGGGTGAGACGCATTTCAGGATGAAATCCACCTCGCCGTTCAGCATGTGGCATTCCCGGACCAGCGGCCAGTTGCGGCAGCGTTCCTCGAAGGCGCGCAGTTCGACCTCGGCCTGGCTGTCCAGACCGACCATGGCAAAGACCTGAACCTCGAACCCCAGTTCACGGGCGTTGACATCGGCGTGATAGCCCCGGATATACCCGGCCTCTTCCAGGGTGCGCACCCGGCGCAGGCAGGGCGGAGCGGATATTCCCACACGTTTTGCGAGTTCGACATTGGTCATGCGACCGTCCGCCTGCAATTCGGAAAGAATCTTGCGGTCAATTTCGTCCAGCCGTGTAGCGACCATAAAATGCTCCTGGGTTTTTCGGTTCTTATAGCAGCACCCCGGTTGGGCGCAATATTATTTCGCACCCGCGCAACATTCTTTAATCTCAAAGACATATTTGGCCTCGGCTGAGGGCGCTGCGGGAACAGGGGCGGATCATCTTGGGGCTTTAAGAGCGTGGCCTGCGCCGCTATATCCCTCGTTCGAGACCATCAGGTTCATTCGGGCAGAAAACGGGGGCACCATGACCGAGACACGTCACACCAAGGTTCTGATCATCGGGTCGGGGCCTGCGGGCTATACCGCCGGCGTTTATGCAAGCCGGGCCATGCTGGAACCCATACTGGTGCAGGGCATCGAGCCCGGCGGCCAGCTGACCACGACAACCGAGGTCGAGAACTATCCCGGCTTCACCGAAGTTCAGGGCCCCGATCTGATGATCAAGATGCAGGAGCATGCCGCCGCGATGGGATGTGAGGTCATCGGCGACATCATCACCGATCTGGACCTGTCCAAACGGCCGTTTACCGCCAAGGGCGACAGCGGCACCACCTATACCGCTGACGCGGTCATCCTAGCCACTGGAGCGCGTGCGAAATGGCTGGGCCTGCCGTCCGAGGACAAGTTCAAGGGCTTTGGCGTGTCGGCCTGCGCAACTTGTGACGGCTTTTTCTATCGCGGGCAGGAAATCGTGGTGATCGGGGGCGGCAACACCGCCGTGGAAGAGGCACTGTTCCTGACCAATTTCGCCAGCAAGGTGACCCTGATCCACCGCCGCGATGAGTTGCGGGCGGAAAAGATCCTGCAGGACCGGCTGTTGAAGAACGAAAAGATCGTGCCGCTGTGGTTCCACACGCTGGAAGAGGTGATCGGCACCGATGCGCCGCTGGGCGTCGAAGGCGTTCGGGTCCGGAACGTCAAGACCGACGAGATCACCGAAATCCCCTGCAAGGGCGTATTCGTGGCGATCGGCCATGCGCCCGCAAACGAGCTGGTCAAGGACACGCTGGAGACCCATATGGGCGGCTATGTCGTGACCAAACCGGGCAGCACCGAAACCTCGATCCCCGGCGTTTTTGCAGCGGGCGATCTGACCGACCATGTCTATCGTCAGGCGGTGACAAGCGCCGGTATGGGCTGCATGGCGGCACTGGATGCCGAACGGTTCCTGGCCGAACAGGACTGAACGGATGCCGGAATTCTCCGGCCCGGTCCGGAGAATTCTGCTGCGGTCGTGCAGGGCATGATTCATTGCCCTCCCTCGCAACCTGGCTTTGCCCAAGCCGGCTTGATGGGCCCGTCCCCGGCGGTGCCCCGGGCAAACCCCGGCACGGGCTGGCCCGGTGACAATCGCGAGAGTGGGGCTTGACCATCCCGGTCTGCGCCTCACAATGTTGACCCTGGCGCGAAAAGCAAACCGGAGGCGCAAGTGGCAAGTGTTCTCTGGCGAGGCAACTGGACGACACGGCTCAGGATCGTAACCGGGCTGATCCTGCTCACCTTTGCCTTTTTCCATTTTTTCAACATCGGTCTGGGCCTGTTCCATACCGACTATCTGCACGACATGCAGGACGGTCGGACAATGGTGTCGCGGCACGGCCTTGTGAGCATCGTTCTATATGCGGCACTGCTGATCCATGCCGGTCTGGCGCTGGTCTCGGTTGCGCGGCGCAGGACATTGCGCATGCCGTTCAGTTCGGCCCTGCAGATTGTTCTTGGCCTTCTGATTCCGCTACAGCTGATCTCGCATCTTGTGCAGACGCGCTATGCCCATGAAATCTATGACGTCAATGACGAGATGGGCTATATCATCGCGCTGATGTGGCCTGGCCCGGCCATCTGGATGCAGAGCCTGCTGCTGCTCATCGTCTGGGTGCATGGCTGCATCGGCCTGCACATGTGGCTGCGGCTGACCCGCTGGTGGTCGGGGATGGTGCCCTATCTGATCGGATTGGCGGTGTTTGTCCCCTGTTTTGCACTGGCCGGGTTGCTGACCGAAGGGCGGCGGATCTGGGCCGATTTTTCCGATGAGTTCCTGCGCGAGCAGTATATCGAACATTATAACTGGCCCAGCCCCGAAGCCTTCGAGGCGATGTTCAGCGTCAAGGATAACGCCCTTATGGCGTTCTGGGCGGCACTGGCGGCGGCGCTGGCCTTTCATCTGGGTCGCAAGATGTGGCGACGCAGACATTCGGTGCGAATTCAATACGTGGACGGCCCGGAAATCCGCTCGGAAAAAGGCATGACCCTGCTGGAGATGTCGCTTGCCAACGCGGTGCCGCATACCGCCCTGTGCGGCGGCAAGGGGCGCTGCACCACCTGCCGGGTCATCGTCGAGGAAGGCGCCGACCTGCTGCATCCGCCGGGCACGGTCGAGGCGCGCAGCCTTGCCGCAATCGATGCCCCGCCCGGTATGCGGCTGGCCTGCCAGATCCGCCCGATGGACCCGGCGACGGTATTCCGCGTCTTTCGGCCCGAAGGCGGGCGCAACCGCGCGCATGCCAGTCAGGGGCAGGAACGGCAACTGGCAGTGTTGTTTCTGGATATGCGTGGGTTTACCGCCCGTACCACGGGGCAGTTGCCATATGACGTTGTTTTCCTGCTGAACCGGTTCTTTGACGCCATCGTGCCCGCAATCACGAAAGCGGGCGGTGTGGTGGACAAATACCTTGGCGACGGGCTGTTGGCGGTGTTCGACACCCGGGACGCCGCCAGTTCGGCGCGGGCCGGTATTCAGGCGGCAATCGGCGTCAGCCGCGCCCTGCAGGAGTTCAATCAGCGGCTGGCACAGGAAGACGCGCCGGAAATCCGGATCGGAATGGGGCTGCATATCGGCACCCTCGTGCTGGGCGAGATCGGGGCGGCCGGGCATGCGCCCCGCACCATCATCGGTGACACCGTCAATGCCGCCAGCCGTCTGGAAGGCGAGACCAAGGCGCTGGGCGCCGAGCTGCTGATCTCGACCAACGTATTGACGGCCGCGGGCATCGCGGTGGCGCCCCTCGCACTTCAGGAATTCAGGTTGCGGGGCGTTCCGGAACCCCTTGCCGCCCTGGCAGTTGAATCGGCCTCGGAATTGGCCTCGATGCTGGGGCTACCGGAACAATGACCCTTTTGAGGGTCGCAATCCGTCACCTGGACGAAAATCTTCCCACAGATCGACAAATGCCGGCAAAAGACGTTCCGATTGGCGGAAAAACGACACACTTCGTCCTTTGTTGCGGCCGACCGTCTGGACTCCGCCCGTGCAACCGGGCAAATGCCGCTCGAAACTGCTGGAAAATGCAAATTCCCACCCTGGTGACACGAGTATTGAAATGACGATGTTGAGCAACCTAGCCCCGATTCCCGAACTGTACGTTTCCTACGAATCCGCCCAGAAGCTGAAAGTCGAAGCCGCCGAGCTGACCAGCTGGGATCTGAGCCCGCGCCAGATCTGCGATCTGGAACTGCTGATGAATGGCGGTTTCAACCCGCTCAAGGGTTTTTTGTCGGAAGAAGACTACAATGGCGTGGTCGAGAACATGCGTCTGGCTGACGGCACCCTTTGGCCGATGCCCATCACGCTGGACGTGAAAGAGGACTTTGCCGACAAGATCGAACTGGGTCAGGACATCGCCCTGCGCGATCAGGAAGGTGTCATCCTGGCGACCATGACCGTGACAGACCGCTGGACGCCCGACAAGGCGAACGAGGCTGCAAAGGTTTTCGGCGCCGACGACAGCGCACACCCGGCGGTGAACTATCTGCACAACGTGGCCGGAAAGGTCTATCTGGGCGGGCCGATCACCGGTATTCAGCCGCCCGTGCACTATGATTTCAAGGCCCGTCGCGACACGCCGAACGAGTTGCGGGCCTATTTCCGCAAGGTGGGCTGGCGCCGTATCGTCGCCTTCCAGACCCGCAACCCGCTGCACCGCGCGCATCAGGAACTGACCTTCCGCGCCGCCAAGGAAGCGCAGGCCAACCTGCTGATCCACCCGGTCGTCGGGCTGACCAAACCCGGCGATGTCGATCACTTCACCCGCGTGCGCTGTTATGAGGCGGTGCTGGACAAGTATCCGGCCTCGACCACCTCGATGAGCCTGCTGAACCTGGCCATGCGCATGGCCGGCCCGCGCGAGGCGGTCTGGCACGGCCTGATCCGCAAGAATCACGGCTGCACCCATTTCATCGTCGGCCGCGATCACGCAGGCCCGGGCAAGAACTCGGCCGGTGAGGATTTCTATGGGCCCTATGACGCGCAGGACCTGTTCCGCAAATACCAGGACGAGATCGGCATCGAGATGGTCGATTTCAAACACATGGTCTATGTGCAGGAACGCGCCCAGTACGAGCCCAATGACGAGATCAAGGACAAGGACAATGTCACCATCCTGAACATCTCGGGCACCGAGTTGCGCCGCCGCCTGCAGGAAGGTCTGGAAATTCCGGAGTGGTTTTCCTTCCCCGAAGTCGTTGCCGAGCTGCGCAAGACCCGGCCACCGCGCTCGCAGCAGGGCTTCACGGTGTTCTTCACCGGTTTTTCGGGATCCGGCAAATCCACCATCGCCAACGCGCTCATGGTCAAGTTGATGGAAATGGGGGGCCGTCCGGTGACATTGCTTGACGGCGATATCGTGCGCAAGAACCTCAGCTCGGAACTTGGCTTCTCGAAAGAACACCGCGATCTCAACATCCGCCGCATCGGCTATGTCGCCTCGGAAATCACCAAGAACGGCGGCATCGCCATTTGCGCGCCCATCGCGCCCTATGCGACGACCCGCCGTGCCGTGCGTGAAGATATCGAAGCCTTTGGCGCCTTCTGCGAAGTCCATGTCTCGACCTCGATCGAAGAATGCGAACGCCGCGACCGCAAGGGCCTCTACAAGCTGGCGCGCGAAGGCAAGATCAAGGAATTCACCGGAATTTCGGACCCCTATGACGTGCCGGAAAATCCCGAATTGCGGGTCGAAACCGAAAATGTGGATGTCGACAACTGTGCACACCAGGTTTTGTTGAAACTGGAAAGCATGGGCCTGATCGCCGGGCACTGACCTCGCAACAGACTTGCAAGACGGCCCCCTTTGCGGGGCCGTATTCTTTTGGGGATGTCGGAATTACGAAAGGGCGCTGCCCCTCTTGCCCTTCGGGCAATTCACCCCGGGGTATTGAAAACCAGAAAGAATCAGGAGCGTGCCGGAGGCGCACATTTTGGCGACGGTTGGCCAGGATCAGAGCTGATCGCGCAGCGCCCGCGCCACCCGGCCTTCGAAATCCCCCAGTTCCGCCGCTTTGGGCTTGATTGCCTGAAGCAGTGGCAATCTGGACGCGTAATCGTCCACAGTCAGAGCTTCGACTGCTTGCCGGATATCGTCGGCGCTTTTGCACAGGATCATGCCTGCCGGGTCCAGGAACCTCTCGATATTGGGACAGCCCCAATAGATCGGCACGGTATCGCACAGGATCGCGTCGATCAGTTTTTCCGAGACATAGTTGGTCTCGCGTACGTTCTCGATCACGATCGAAAACCGATAGGGTGCCAGCCCGTCCGACTTGCGCGCGAACGGCATGTAGCCGCGCCCCATGATATCCACGTCCTGCCCCGTTTCGCGGACCCAGTCGATCATCTCGTGGCGAAGCTGGTGACCGATCAGGTCCCGCTTGGCCGAGGCGATCAGGGAACAGGATTTGGTTTTCAGAGGGTTCAGGTCCGGCCAGTCGGACACCATGGTCGAGCCATAAGGCACGAAGACAGCGTTGGGGATGCTGTTCAGTAGGACTTCGTGAAAGGTAAAGACCCGGAAGAACCGCCGCCAGGTGAACCGCAGCAGGCGGTCGTGCTTGGCGTGGATTGCACTCGGTTCTCCCATCATCAACGAGATCTGCGCCGGTGTTCCCCGGCGCAGCCGGAAATGGGCCATCGTATTTGGATACATGATCAGGTGATCGCTCGGGGCCAGATCGCCCACACGGGCGCCGGTCAGGCGCCCGGGGCATCCCAGCGGCCAGATCAGGTCGGACAGCGGCAGCGCCGCCAGATCGGGGCCAAGCCGATTGCCGTAGGGCAACAGCGCGATTGCAGGCTCCGGCATCACATCTCACCTTCGGGCAGATCGACCTGCCCGCGCATCAGCACAAAACCCGATCCGGCCACCTTGATCCCCGTCATCCGGTCCGGTTCTCCGACCCGGGTGACGGTGGCGCGACCGGGACGGCCCATGTCATGGCCCTGCTCGGCGACGAAACTGTCCTTGGGCATCAGCCCGTATTTCCACAGATAGGCCGCCATCGCGCCGGTGGCAGAGCCGGTGAACGGGTCTTCGGGCGGGCTGGGCGGCGCCATCAGAAGACGGGAAAACGTATCACCCTGCCCGGTCGCGCCCTGCAGGGTGACCAGAAACGGCTCCATCATGTCGGTGCCGGAATAACCCTGGCTTTCGGCCATGCGGCGCAGGGCGTCGATGTTCAGCCTTGCCGCCCGCAACGCCTGATGGTCGCGCAGCACCGTGATGCAGAACGGCAGGCCGGTGGACACGATCTGAGGCGGCGAGACAATCGCCTCGGGGTTCAATCCAATCCCTTCGGCCACGAGTTCAGCCAGGATAATCGCGCCGAATTTCGGTGCGACCTGCGTCATCTCGATCTCGTCATCGGTGAGTCGGATCGACACAATTCCCGCACCGGTTTCAAGTGTCAGATCATCGCCCGAAATCATCCCGCGAGACCGCAGGGCCGCGACGGTTGCAATAGTGGGATGTCCGGCAAAGGGGATTTCGCGGCTGGCCAGGAAATAGCGCACGCGGATATCTGCAATTTCGGACGGGCCGGTAAAAGTGCACTCGACCAGAGAGGTTTCGCGCACGAAGGCTTGTGAGGTTTCCGGGGACAGTCCTGCACCGCCATGGACAACGGCACATCCGTTGCCGCCAAAGGGCCGGTCGGTAAAGGCGTCCACCCAGTCGAAATCGAACCAGCTCATATCCGCTCTCTCGCTGTGTCAGTATTCTCGGCGGGAGTATGGGCCCGGCCGGTCCGTATGTTTCGCCGTCCGGGCGGCGAATGTCACGTCAAATCGTGGCCGACCGTTGTCTTAGTGCACCGTCACCGGCGTCAGATCGTTCTGGCGGGCCAGTACGAAGGCCAGCTTGCGGTTGGCGACCAGGGCCAGTTGCTGACCGTTCGCGTCATGAACCGCATAGAGGTGATCGAGATCACCGGCCTGAATACGGACTTCTTCCGGCAGATCGGCCACGTCGACGGCCTTGACATAAACGATCCGGCTGTCCTTGTCCTTGAAATCGAATGGTGTGTGCATGGCTTACCCTTTCCTGATGTTGATCGTCTGCACCACCGCTTCGGGAATGGCGCGGGTCAGATCGATATGCAGCAGCCCGTTTTCCATCACCGCCTCACCGACCTCGACACCGTCTGCCAGCACGAACATGCGCTGGAACTGACGTGCGGCGATGCCACGGTGCAGGAACACGCGCCCCTCGCTGTCGTCGCGTTGCCGTCCCCGGATCACCAGTTGGCGATCCTCGATGGTGATTGACAGATCCTCTTCGGCAAACCCGGCCACGGCCAGCGTGATCCGATAGGAATGATCCGAGGTCTGTTCGATGTTGTAGGGCGGATATCCTTCGTTGCCGGCCTTGGCCGAGCGTTCCAGAAGGCGTTCCAACTGCTCGAACCCCAACAGGTGCGGATAGGAGCCAAGTGTAAGTTTCGACACGTTGTTTCGTCCTTGTTCATCAAAGCGACGGTTCGGGCGGTCCCGTTCTGGCAACCGCTCTGTCTAGAATATGGGAAGAAACCGGGATGTCCACAAGGTCTAGGCGGATTCCCTGTTACGCACTATTGTGTGTACCAAGCAGAACAAAAAGAATTGAGTCGCCATATGAATGCGCCAACGGACCTGTCGATGAAATCCGACGACGTGCTGAAGGTGGAACTGGAGGTCTTTCGCCGCCAGCACCGCGATCTGGATGAAGCCATCGAAGCGCTGGAAGCCAAGGGAACAGCCGATCAGCTTACGATCAAGCGGTTGAAAAAGCAGAAACTTCGCCTGAAGGACATCATTGCGATGATCGAAGACCGCCTGACGCCTGACATCATCGCCTGAACTTTTCCCCGTTGAACGGAATGCCGGATCGGACGCATTGGGCACGACGCCATGCCCGGACCAGGTGACGCGTCGTTCTGATCGCACCCATCCGAAGTGTCCAGCGGGAAATTCTCTATGAAAATGGCTGTCTTGGCGCATTGCCACATAGGCGGATTTGGCTATAGTGCGCGCTCTTTCCACAGATGGGGGCCGGGTGCATGGGCGACATCAAAGTAGGGATCATCATGGGCAGCCAGTCGGATTGGCCCACGATGAAGGAAGCCGCCGACATTCTGGACGAGTTGGGTGTGGCTTATGAGGCCAGGATCGTCTCGGCGCACCGCACCCCGGATCGCTTGTGGGAGTATGGCAAGACCGCGGTGGAGCGCGGGTTGCAGGTGATTATCGCAGGCGCGGGCGGGGCGGCGCATCTGCCAGGCATGATGGCGTCGAAAACGCGGGTGCCGGTGATCGGCGTTCCGGTTCAGACCCGTGCGCTGTCGGGCGTCGACTCGCTTTATTCCATCGTGCAGATGCCCAGGGGCTTTCCGGTGGCGACCATGGCGATCGGGTCTGCGGGCGGAGCCAATGCCGGGCTGATGGCGGCAGGCATTCTGGCGTTGCAGGATGACGCCCTGGCCAAACGGCTGGATGACTGGCGCGCGGCGCTTTCGGCCTCGATCCCGGAAGAACCGCAGGGATGAGCCGGATCGGTTTCATCGGCACCGGCCATATCGCGGCGCCCATGGTGCGGTTTCTGGCCGCCAGGGGGCATCACATCGCGGTGACGGAACGCAGCGCGTCGGTTTCCGCACAGCTGGCGCAAGAGCTTGGGGTCGACGTGGATACGCCTCAAGGCGTCATCGACCGGTCCGATATCGTATTCCTGTGCCTGCGCCCGCATCTGGCGGCGGAGGTTCTTGCGCCGCTCAGCTTTCGGGCGGATCAGCAGGTTGTCTCGGTCATGGCGGCGGTGCCGGCCGGGCAACTGGCCAGACTGTGCGCCCCGGCCTCGGATTTCGTGCAGACCATTCCGCTGGGATTCCTGCAGACCGGAGGTTGCCCGCTGGTCGCGTTCGGCAATGACCACCTGCTGGCACAATTGTTCGAGCCGGAAAACCCGGTGGTGAAAGTGGCTGACGAGGTCGCGCTGAACGCACATTTCGCAATCTGCGCCATGGTTCCGGGAATTCTGGACCTTATGGCAACCGGTGCAGGGTGGCTGGCCCGGGAAACCGGCGATGCGGATGCGGCGGAGTTTTATACGACGCAACTTGTGTCGGGGTTTCTGTCGACGATGGACAAGGGCAAGGCGGGGCGTCTGGTGGAAGAACGCGATGCCCTGGCAACTGATGGCACTTTGAGCCTGCAGATGACGGATACACTGACATCGGGCGGAGCACATGAAGCTTTGCGGTCTGCGCTGACCGCGATTGGAAAACGGCTGGAGACCTGACGATGACGGAAATGCTCGCCCCCGGTGCGACGATCGGAATTCTGGGCGGTGGTCAGTTGGGCCGGATGCTGTCGGTTGCTGCGGCACGTCTGGGCTTTACCACCCATATTTTCGAGCCGGGTCAGAACCCGCCCGCGGGGCAGGTGGCCGACCGGGTGACAACCGCGCCTTATGATGACGCGGAGGCGCTGCAGGCGTTTGCCGACAGTGTCGATGTCATCACCTATGAGTTCGAGAACATCCCGACCGAAGCGCTGGATCTGCTGGAGGCGCACCGCCCGATCCGTCCCGGTCGCGAGGCGCTGCGTGTCAGTCAGGACCGCCTGATCGAGAAATCCTTTCTGCGTGATCTGGGCCTGCTGACCGCACCCTTTGCCGATGTCGCCGATCTGGGCGATCTGCAGGCGGCGATTGCCGAAATTGGTACACCGGCCATTCTGAAAACCCGCCGCTTCGGCTATGACGGCAAGGGGCAGGCCCGGCTGCGTGCGCCCGAGGATGCCGAGGCCGCGCTGGCGGACATGGCCGGCGCGCCCTCGATCCTGGAAGGGTTCGTGGAGTTCAGCCATGAAGTGTCGGTCATCGCCGCGCGCGGGCTGGATGGCCAGGTTGCCTGCTTCGATCCGGGCGAGAACGTGCATCGCGACGGCATCCTGCACACCACCACGGTGCCCGCGCGCCTGTCACCGGCGCAACGCACCGATGCGGTGCTGCTGGCCGCCAACATCCTGAACGCGCTGGATTACGTCGGCGTCATGGGGGTCGAGTTGTTCGTGACGCCGCAGGGTCTGATCGTCAACGAAATCGCCCCGCGCGTGCACAATTCGGGCCACTGGACCCAGAACGGCTGTGCGGTGGACCAGTTCGAGCAGCATGTCCGCGCCGTCGCGGGCTGGCCACTGGGCGACGGCCAGCGCCACTCGGACGTGGTGATGGAGAACCTGATCGGCGCGGATATGGACCGGGTGCCGGATCTGGCCCGCGAGCGCGACGTGGCGATCCACCTTTATGGCAAGGCCGAGGTCAAGCCCGGGCGCAAGATGGGCCATTTCAACCGGATCACCCGCTGAGGGGTGCGGGAGCATTTTTCAAGATGAAGAAATGGCGGTTCGCTTACCGCAGGAACCGTGCAGCAATATCACCGGACATATAGCTGACGCGCCCGCCTGACAGGGTGGCGGCGACGCGGCGCGTGGTGGCATCCAGGATAACCAGATCGGCGCGTTTTCCGGGTGCCAGAGCGCCCCGGTCATCCAGGCCCAACACCCGCGCCGGACCGTCCGAGACCAGCGACCAGGCAGCGGCGAAATCCAGCACGCCTGTCGCCACCAGCATCAACGCCGCGCGGCGCGGGCTGGGATAGTGATAATCCGAGGCCAGCGCGTCGCACAGCCCCATCGCAATCAGTTCTACGGCGCTGGCATTGCCGTTATGCGAGCCTCCCCGCACCACGTTGGGCGCGCCCATGATCACATGGTCCCCGGCGGATTTGGCGGCCTCGGCGGCCTCGCGGGTTTCCGGAAATTCGGCGATGCTTGCGCCCCGGTCACGCCATTGGCCGCGGCCATCGGCGGTGGCATCGTCGTGGCTGCCCATCCGCACCCCCTGCCCCGCCAGGCGGGCGCAAAGTGTATCCAGCGCGGCGGGAACTTCGTCGCGGCGCGCATGCAGGCCCTGCATCAGTTCCAGATGGGCCTCGGGGCTGCGCCCGGCCTTCAGCGCCTGCCCGGTCAGGCGCGGCGGCTTGCGCCCCTGCGCCAGCCGATCATGCGGCAGGTGGTCGTTGAAGACAACATAAGGGATGTTCCAGTCGGCCACGTAGTCGGGCAGTGTGGGATGATCGTCCAGCAAATGGGTTTCGAACCGCAATTGCGGGATCAGGCAGGTCACAACCTCGCCGCGGACCTGCATGATGGCGCGGAATACCTGGGCGGCGAAATCCGGCCCGCGCAGCCCGCCCTCCCAACTGTAGAACTGGGCCAGAACGGCGGTGGTGATCCCGTTCGCCGCAAGTTCGGCCTCGGCGGCCAGCACGCCTTCGTTCGTCTGTTTCATCGCGCCCCGGCGCGGCGCCAGGTGGCGTTCGAACCCGTCACCGTGCAGATCGACGATCCCGGGCAGGATCATGTATCCCGACAGGTCAACACATCGCCCGACCGGGTCATTGCAGATCACACCCTGGGCGATGCCAAGCTCTGCCTCGGTCAATCCTTCATCGGGCAGCAGCACCCGCGCGCCCTGTAACCGCAGATCCAGTGCCGTCATTGCGTCGACTCCGACCTGGGCTGGGTGCAATCCTGCCCGACGCAGATGTCGTCGATCACCTTGGCCACAGCCTCGGACCACGAAATCTCGGGGCCGAAGCGCCCGAATTCGATGAAATGCAGCACCTGCGCCACCACGCGAGGATTGTTCATCATGAAGGTATGGGTGACCGGCAGCACGATATGATCGGTCATACCCTGAACCCTGGTACTGTCGATCGAGACCTTGCCGTCGTCGGGTCCTTCGATCAACGAAGAAAACAGCGGGTTCAGCGAGTTTCTGCCCGCGATCACGCCCAGGTCGAAATTCACCGGCGGCAGCTGGCGGGGCACGCTGTCCGGCCCGGTTCCCAGTGCCAGACCGGCGGGGCCGTTCAGCAGGCCGAACACTTCCCAGTCGCCAAGTTCGTCCACCAGCTCGCTGCCCTGGTTGGGCGGCCCAAGCATGACGACGCGGCCAAGGTTTTCCGGCATGTGATCCTTCAGCCAATACCGGATCAGGATGCCACCCATCGAATGCGCCACGAAATGGGTTGTCTGGTCGCCGCATTCGGCCATTGCCGCAGGCAGGGTCTGGTTGGCCAGCTCGGGAATTGGCAGATCGGTCGAGGGGTATCCCGGGCGCACCACATCGTAACCGCGATGCAGCAAGAGCTGTTCCATCACCGCAAACGACGTCTCGGTCCGTGCCAGCCCGTGCAGCAGCACGACGCAATCGGCGCGCAGGGCCGCGGGCCAGAGCAGGAACAGGAGCAGCAGATACCTCATGTCAGCCAGATAAGCCTATTTGGCGTGCAGGAAAAGCCTCAGCCCGCGCGACGCCGGGTTACCGCCAGCGCAATCCCGCCCAGAACCAGCGCCGTGCCGGCGGTCAGCTTCCAGCTGAGCGTCTCGCCCAGCAGCAGAACGCCCGCGAGTATCGCGATCACCGGCACGCTCAGCTGTGCGGTGGCGGCGACCGGCGCGGCCAGACCGGGCAGGACGCGGTACCACAACGCATAACCCAGCCCGGATGTCACCGCCCCCGACAGGATCGCCAACAGATACCCCGGCAGGGCCATGCCCCAGCCCCCGCCCAGCGCGAGAATGGCGAGGGCCGTCACCGGCAGGGCGATGATGAAATTGGCGCCTGTCCCGGCCAGCGCATCCGGCTCGCTGCGCCCGGCCAGTGAATAAGCCCCCCAGCCCACGCCTGCGGCGATCATCAGGGCCGCCCCGCCGGGGTCGACCCGAACCGCGCCCGTTGGCCACAGGATATAGGCCAGCCCGCCAAAGGCGATGCCCGCGCCGGCCAGCTGCCGCGCCGTGGGCGGCGTGCCGGAAATGGTGGTGGCGGCAAACATGGTGATCTGCACCACCCCGAACAGGATCAGCGCCCCGACCCCGGCATCCAGCGTCAGATAGGCGGTCGAAAACCCGATCATGTAAAGCGACAGCGACCCCGCCCCGACAATCCGTCGGCGCGAGAGCAAGGGCAGCCCGCCGCCCTTCAGATGCACCAGAACCGCCAGCGTGACCGCCCCTGCCAGCACCCGGACCACGGCAAATCCGCCCGGCTCGCTGGCGCCGATGTCGATGGCCATGCGGTTGAGGATCGAGTTCGCGGCAAACGCGACCATGGTCAGAGCGGTCAGGAGAAACAGCTTCATCTCAACCGCATAGCGCGTTCGCGCCCGTTTGAATACTCACTTTTCTGCCGGTCGGTATCGAACGCCCCGGGATGGATCGGCGTTTTCTCCAGATATTCTCCTGATACCGGAATACCAAACGCTCAGCCGCTTTTCGCGGCGCAACGCTCAGGTCGGGATCCGATCCGATGATCTTCGCGCAAGTGCCGCTTCTTTCCGGTCCCAAATACCCTCGCCGAAGGCAGGCCCGCATAGCGGGCCTTTGAACGAAACCGGGGCCGCCCAAAGGCGACCCCGAAACATCTGGCCGGGTTCCGGGCAGATTGGCCTTAGGGCCAATCGCCTGTCTTCCCAAGCGGAATTTCCTTGCGGAAATCCGGCTTACATCATGCCGCCCATGCCGCCCATGTCGGGCATGCCGCCACCTGCCGGTGCGTCTTTCTGCGGCTTGTCGGCCACCATCGCTTCGGTGGTGATCAGCAGACCGGCAACCGATGCGGCGTCTTCCAGAGCGGTCCGGACAACCTTGGCCGGATCGATCACGCCGAACGAGAACATGTCGCCATATTCCTCGGTCTGCGCGTTGAAGCCGAAGGCCGGGTCGTTCGACTCGCGCACCTTGCCTGCAACCACGGCGCCGTCGACGCCTGCGTTCTCGGCGATCTGGCGCAGCGGCGCTTCGATGGCCTTGCGCACGATGTTGATGCCTGCGGTCTGGTCGGGGTTCGCACCTTCCAGATCGATCAGAACCTTGCCGGCCTGAACCAGAGCGACACCGCCGCCCACGACAACGCCTTCCTGAACGGCCGCGCGGGTTGCGTTCAGAGCATCGTCCACACGGTCCTTGCGCTCTTTCACTTCGACTTCGGTCATGCCGCCGACGCGGATCACGGCAACGCCGCCTGCCAGTTTGGCAACACGTTCCTGCAGCTTTTCGCGGTCGTAGTCAGAGGTGGTTTCCTCGATCTGGGTGCGGATCTGTGCAACGCGTGCTTCGATCTCGGCCTTCTCGCCAGCGCCGTCAACGATGGTGGTCTCGTCCTTGGAGATCGAGATTTTCTTGGCGGTGCCCAGCATGTCCATGGTCACGGACTCGAGCTTCATGCCCAGATCTTCCGAGATCACCTGGCCGCCGGTCAGGATCGCGATGTCCTGCAGCATGGCCTTGCGGCGATCGCCGAAGCCCGGTGCCTTGACGGCTGCGATTTTCAGGCCGCCGCGCAGCTTGTTGACCACCAGGGTCGCCAGCGCTTCGCCTTCGACGTCCTCGGCGATGATCAGCAGCGGTTTCTGCGACTGGATCACCTGCTCGAGCAGCGGAACCATCGGCTGCAGCGACGAGAGCTTCTTCTCGTGCAGCAGGATCATGCAGTCTTCCAGCTCGGCGACCATCTTGTCGGCGTTGGTCACGAAGTAGGGCGACAGATAGCCGCGATCAAACTGCATGCCTTCGACGACATCGGTCTCGGTTTCCAGACCTTTGTTTTCCTCGACGGTGATGACACCTTCGTTGCCGACCTTCTGCATCGCGTCAGCGATCTGGCGGCCGATTTCGGCTTCGCCGTTGGCCGAGATGGTGCCGACCTGAGCGACTTCGTCCGAGTCGGTGACGTCACGGGCAGCAGCCTTGATGCCTTCGACAACCTTGTGGGTCGCCAGGTCGATGCCGCGCTTGAGGTCCATCGGGTTCAGACCGGCAGCAACCTGCTTGAGGCCTTCCTTGACGATGGCCTGGGCCAGAACGGTTGCGGTGGTGGTGCCGTCGCCGGCTTCGTCATTGGTGCGCTGGGCGACTTCTTTCACCATCTGCGCGCCCATGTTTTCGAACTTGTCTTCCAGTTCGATTTCCTTGGCAACCGAAACACCGTCCTTGGTGATGCGCGGTGCGCCGAACGACTTGTCCAGCACCACGTTGCGGCCTTTGGGGCCCAGGGTCACTTTCACGGCGTCAGCCAGAATGTTGACACCCCTGAGCATCTTGTTGCGGGCATCGGTCGTAAACTTGACGTCCTTAGCAGCCATGTTCTTTCTCCTTGAGAGATAAATACGTGTTGAAGCGTTGAAAGATCAGAGAGGCGGGCGCCTTACTCGATGATCCCCATGATGTCGCTTTCCTTCATCATCAGCAGCTCTTCGCCACCGACATTGACCTCGGTGCCCGACCATTTGCCGAACAGGATCTTGTCACCGGCTTTGACAGCCATTGCGATCAGTTCGCCGCTGTCCTTGCGCGCGCCTTCGCCGGTCGCGACGACTTCGCCTTCGCTGGGCTTTTCTTTTGCACTGTCGGGGATGATCAGTCCGCCTGCGGTTTTCTCTTCGCTTTCCACGCGGCGAACCAGCACACGGTCATGAAGCGGTTTCAATGCCATCTTTGCAGCTCCTTGGGCTCAAAGGTTGTTTTTCCTCCCCCCGCCTCAATGGCGGGAGCGTTATCACTCATAGTCGTCGAGTGCTAACGGCGAATAGCTAGGCAGGAAAAAACCGGCTGTCAACAAGCTGGATGAATTTTTTTCGACATGGCGAACACAGGCGCCGTCGGCTCCGGGTTTGACTTCGCGCCAACCGCACATAGGGTGGGAATGGCCGTGCCTCAAGAGCAGATCGCAGAGATATGGCCGACGGGGGACGAAATGCAGATCAAAGCGAATGGTATCGCACTGGAAGTCGAACAATGCGGCCCCGGCGATGGCACGCCACTGGTCCTGATCCGTGGCCAGGGCAGCCAACTGGTTCATTGGCCGGACGAGCTGATCGGAGGGTTTGCCGACGCGGGTTTTCGCACGATTCTGTTCGACAACCGCGATGTCGGGCTGTCCCAGCGCTGTCCGGTGCCCGAAGCTCCGGGCGAAGCAGATGCGATTCTGGATCTGCTGCGGCAAGGCGGCGATCTGCCCAGACCCTTTGGGATCACCGACATGGCGGCGGATGTCGTCGGCCTGATGGACGCGCTTGGCATTGCCTGCGCGCATGTGTTCGGCATTTCGATGGGCGGCGCGATCCTGCAGCGGCTGTGCATCGACCACCCCGACCGTTTGCTGAGCGCCACAATGGTCATGACGACCTGCCGCCCTTTCGCCGAACGCGCAGGCCGTGATGGCGCGGCGATGCTGGCGCTGGCGGAAAAACTGCTGGTGCGGCCCAGCACGCTGGAGCAGTATCTTAACGATCAGGTCGAAGAGCATCGCCTGTGGGGCAGCCCCGGCTATCCCATGGCCGAGGACGACATTCGCGCCATGGCCGCCCGCGCCTATGCCCGCGGGGTCGACGATCAGGGCATGAATCGCCAGGTTCTGGCCATCGCCAACGCATGCGACCGGCGCACCGCGCTGCAAGAGGTCACCCTGCCCTGTCTCGTCATCCACGGCACCCACGACGAACTGGTTCCCCTGGAATTGGGCGAGGAAGTGGCCGCCTGCATTCCCGGCAGCGAGTTGCATGCCATCAACGGCATGGGGCACATCATCACCCCCGCCCTGTCGCCGCTGATCGTGAACCTGGTGGCAGACTTCATCTCACGACAGTCGCCTGGGGTTTAGACCCCAAAGCGCCTGAGCCGGCCGCGTTCAGAAGAGACCGCGTCGCCAAACCGTTTTGGTTCGTTGTGCGGGACAAAACTTCCGATCAACCAATTCAAATCGATGTCCGCTTTTCACTTTCAGAGTTTGAATATCCTCAGCTACGCATGGTCCGATCTGAATTTTTTTGGAGTCTGGCCGGTCCAGCGCTTAAATGCTCGTGTCAGCGCGCTTTGGTCAGAATAACCAAGGAAAAAAGCGATCTCGCTTAGAGACATGCTTCCGGACGAGACAAGGTTCCGAGCCTGATTTTCGCGCACCTCATCGACAAGCCGGGTGAATGTCATATCGCGTTCCTCAAGACGCCTTTGCAATGTACGAGTGCTGACCGCAAGCGCTTGGGCGATAGCGCTGATATCTGGTTCTCCATCCCCCAATACACGCATGATTTCTTGTTGCGCCTGCGTTACCAGATCATCGGGGTGCGGACGCATCGAATTGAGGTGTGACGCGTGGTCCGAAAGCACCTCAAACAGACCCTGATCGCCGGTTGCGAGTGGACGGTTCCAGTCTTGCTCCCGGATAGAAAGCCGCGCTGTCTCGCCGGAGAAGCTGACCTCGCTTCGAAAATATCCGCGATAAAAGGCCGGGTCGCCAGCTGGTGCATGAAGAAATTCAACTTTCCGGGGTGTCCAGTCAGGACCGAGCATCCGTCGAAATCGCTCTGTGACCACGGTGAAAGTGATCTCAACAGCGGGAAAAGGCACAGGCCCGATCATGGACTTAAGCGCTAAGTGATGCCCGAAATCGTCTTCACCAATCTCGAAATTGAGCCATGTGTTGATGAGCCGGAAATGCTCAACAAACCGGGCCAGTCCTTCGCCGGGGGTTGAGGCGGCCAGCAGCAGATAATCTATCGTCTTGTATGAACCGTGCACCGCGCGAATACCGGCGTCCATCGCAAGATAGGGATTGCGGGTTTCGCGATAGGCGATCTCCCAAAAAGCTTTCATGACGTCCAACGTCACTTCGCCATCCGGGTCGTAGGCCACGTCGGATGGAATGCCAGCCTGATCCAACAATGTCTCGGAGGAAATGCCGACTTCCTCGGCAGCCTTCAAGACAGCGCGGACAGTCGCCGTCGTATTTCGATGTTCCTGCATCAGCAAGAGATATCAACGGGTTGCTGCGCTGTCAAAAATTTGGCGCGTGAGGTCGAGATCGAAATTTCCTGTTTGAGCAATATACGATTGTCGGTTCACACAGGAGAAGTAATATGACCACGCTTTCGAAAAAAACCGCCCCCGCAGCAGCCGTCGTCGCATCCGTGGCCGCCGCTTCGTCGGTGGCGCAAGAAGCCTACCCGCTGGACAATCTGGGATATGTCGTTCAATTCGTCCGCTTCGAAAGCTCGCTCGCCCGTGAAGACGTTCTAGCCGCCGCAAACGAACGCCGACCGTTATTCGAGGCGATGCCGGGACTGGTTCAAAAATACTACCTCGAACTTGATGAGCCCAATTCCTATGGCGGCATCTACATCTGGGAAAGCAAGGAAGCGATGGCGGCCTTTCGTGAAACAGACATTTTCAAAGGTATCCCTGCTGCATATGGCATCGCGTCGCAGCCGCAAGTAGACATCATCCCGGTGCTGTTTCCACTCAGGTGAATTGACCACTTCTTTTTTGCTGGCGACTCAGCACCCAGCTACAACGTTTAGACATGGCCGTTGCAACCCATGTCTAAAAGCCGATGAGTAACGTCGCGCGCCTCAGTAATCTTAGATCGCCAATGCTGACGTTGGTACCAACGTCAGCATCGGTAGAAATGGGCTCAAAGCCGACCAACGCCTTTTCACAACATGGCCCCAAAATTGCAGACCGGCCTGCGCTGCCGGTCAGCTGTCTTGCTCCCAACTATAGGCCCAGTGCCGGAGGCCCTCCCGGCCCGCTTCGGTCAGGCGGTAGACACCGGTCGCAACCTTCTCGAACCAGCCATAGTGATTGTCGCGCATGATCCGCGTCGCCGGGGCGACCCCGGTTGCCCTGGCAACGTCGGCCCCCTTGGCGGCGCCGTTTTCGGCCAGATGCGCGGCACAGCGCAGCGCGTCCTGGCGATAGGCCGTGACGATGCCGTGACGGGTCGCACCGCCCGAGTTGGGATCGCCCTGCAGCCGGTCGAACTCGCGCAATAGTCTTGCGGTGCGTTTGGCAGACTTGCGAGGGGCGTAGGGGCCGGGATCGCAATGCACCTCTGCCCGGCCGTCGGGACGGACGGTGATCAGGCCCAGCCCCAGACGGCGGCACAGATTCAGGTTGTCCCGCAGGGCGCGCCGCGCGGTTCTCCCGCTGGGCCGGACGACCGCCACGTAAACCTGTTCGGACAGCCTGAGCCGTGCGACGGCCTGATGGAACAGCGACAGGGAAAACCGCAGTTTCAGTTCGACGATCACCGGCGGCTCACCCGCGCGACAGGCAACGACGTCGGCGGCGCCAACCTCGCCCTTCACCTCGTAACCCTGCCGTTCCAGCAAGGCCTTGATCGGGGAATAGAGATCCTGCTCGCGCTCCATGTCACATGCTTGCCCCAAACCGGCGCGTTGCACAATTTGCATTTGCGACCCCTTGCGGCCACGGGCCACAATGGACCCAACCGACCGCACCCGGAGAGACATCATGATTCGCGCCCTTTTTGCCCTAATGCTGATACTCTCGGCATCCGTGGCGCAGGCGCGGTGCACCGGCAGCGACCTGCGGGATCGTCTGACCCCGACATATGAGCAGCGTCTGCAACAGGAAATCCGCAAGGTTCCCTTTGCCTATGGCAACCACTGGGTTGCCACGCGGGGCGAGCGGCGCATTCACGTGATCGGCACGCAGCACAACGGCGACAGCCGCATGCGGCGGGTCATGCGCAACCTGCGTCCGGTCATCCGGTCGGCCGACGTGGTGCTGCTGGAGGTAACGACCGCCGAGATAAGACAGCTCGATGACGTGCTGCAAAGCAATCCCGGCCTCCTGCTCATTCCGCGCGGCCCGACGCTGGCAGACATGATGTCGGCCGAGGACTGGAGCATGCTGAAGCTGCGGATGCTGCCCGAGGGTCTGGACCCCAAGGTGCTGGCCCGGCTGCAGCCATGGTACATTTCGCTGACCCTGTCGCGCTCGGGCTGCGGTGGGCGCGGCATCGCCGCCTATGCCGGGCTGGATGAACGGATCGAACGCATGGCCCTTCGCAGCGGTGTCCGCGTCGCATCGCTCGAACGGGTGGGCGACGGTATGCGCGCGCTGTCGGATCAGCCGGTGCGCGACCAGTTGCGCCTGTTGGAGCTGGATATCAAAAGCTCGCTCAACTATGACGATCAGGTCGTCACGCTGGGCAACGCCTATTTCGACGAACGGCTGGCCGAGGCCATGCTGATCCAGAAATGGACGCTGTACCGCGACATCGACATCCCGCGCCGCGAAGTCACGCGCCTGTTGCAGCAATATGACCGACGGATTCTGGCCGGCCGCAACCGGGCATGGCTGCCGGTGATCCTGAACACCAAGGGAAAGACGGTTGTGGTCGCCGTCGGGGCGGGGCATCTTGCCGGACAACAAGGGGTTTTGAACCTGCTCCAGAACAACGGATATACCCTGACCCGCGCCGAATTCTGAATTTCAACAATGGATGATTTCATGCGTCTGCTGCTTGCATTTGTAATTTCCTGCCTGTTGCCGGCGACGGCTTTTGCCGCCTGCGAAGGGCGTGATCTGCGGCTGGACCTGACCGCCGGGGACCGTGCCGCGCTGGATGCCGAGCTGGCGGAAATTCCTTTTGCCGAGGGCAACCACTGGATCGCGCGCAAGGATGGAACGACCCTGCATCTGGTCGGAACGTTGCACACCAGCGACCCGCGGATGGACGCGATCGTCGGTCGGCTGACCCCCGCACTGTCGCAGGCCGATGCGTTCTGGTTCGAGGTCAAGAAAACCGACATGGAGGCGTTCGAACAGGGGCTTGCCACCGATTTCAGCCCGGTCCTGATCACCTCGGGGCCGACCCTGATCGACCTGTTGGACGACGAAAGCTGGGCCGCCCTGTCCAACCGTCTGGCGGAACGCGGCATTGCAAGCTGGATGGCGGCTAAGATGAAGCCGTGGTTTCTGAGCATGATGCTGGGTATCCCGCCCTGCATCGTCAAAACCCCCGGCGCCGACCGGGGCATGGATCAGCGGCTGACCGAACTGGCCGAGGCGCATGACATCCCGCAGCACTCGCTGGAACAGGTCAGCGACCTGATCGCGATTTTCGAAAGCCACCCGATCGAGGAACAGGCGCAATCCATCGTCCGCATGGCCGACGCGTTCGAGGCCGGGGACGACCACATGGTCACGATGGCCAATGCGTATATGGAGGAACGGCACGCCGAGATTTTGCTGGTCGCGCGCCTGCTGGGGCAAGAAACGTCCGAGATTGCACAGGACGAATTCGACAAGGAATGGGCAACCTTCGAGGACCAGCTTGTCGTGCAGCGCAACCGGAACTGGCTGACTCATATCCTGGGCATTCAGGGCCAGACCGCAGTCATCGCCGTAGGTGCCGGCCACCTGGCCGGAGAAGAGGGGTTGCTTCACCAGCTCGAACAGGCCGGTTATGATCTGCAGCGCGCCGAATTCTGACATCTGAGCGCCGGATCAGACCAACCGTCGCATGCCGCGTTCTGCCGGGTGACAAGCCGATGTGACCGCCCTATAAGGCGCGCAAATTTCCAATTCGCAGGACGCTGACATGACCACCCAAGTATTTGGCCACAAATCCCCCGACACCGACTCGACCGGTTCGCCCATCGTCTGGGCCTGGTACCTGAACGAGGTCAAGGGTGTCGCCGCAACCCCGGTTCTGCTGGGCGAGCCCAACACCGAGGCCGCGTTCATGCTGCAGCGCTGGAACCTCGACAAACCGGCCATCATCGCCGATGTCGAAGACGGCGCGCCGGTCGTGATCGTTGACACCAACAACCCCGCCGAGTTGCCCGCCAACATCAACGGTGCCGACATCCGCGCCATCGTCGATCACCACAAGCTGGTCGGCGGTCTGGAAACCAAGGGTCCGATCGACATCACCGTGCGCCCGCTGGCTTGCACCGCCACCATCATGATCGACCTGATGGGCGACGATGCCGACAAGATGCCCGAGGCGATCAAGGGTGCGGCGCTGACCTGCATCCTGTCCGACACGCTGGAGTTCCGCTCGCCCACCACCACCGACCACGACAGGGCAGTGGCCGAGAAACTGGCCGTCGATCTGGGACTCGACATCCCGGCCTATGCCGCTGAAATGTTCGCGGCCAAGTCGGACGTATCGTCGTTCTCGGATGCCGAACTGATCCGCATGGACAGCAAAGAATACGAGGTTGACGGAACCAAGTTCCGCGTCTCGGTTCTGGAAACCACCGCGCCGGGCGTGGTGCTGGACCGCAAGGCCAGCCTGACCGACTCGATGGTCGAGGTCGCCAAGGAAGATGGCGTCGATCAGGTGCTGCTGTTCGTGGTGGACATCCTGAACGAAGAGGCGACGCTGCTGGTGCCCAACGATCTGGTCAAGGGCGTGGCCGAGAAAAGCTTTGGCGCCACTGTCGATGGCGACGCCGTTGTTCTGCCCGGCATCATGAGCCGCAAAAAGCAGATCATTCCGAATCTCAAGGTCTGATCCCATCGCATCGCTGCGCGAAAGGCGCCCGACCGGGCGCCTTTCTTCTTCGCCTTTTGCGAACATTCTCGGTTGTTTTATCGATAGACTGCAATTCCGGCGCGTTAGTTATTGTCGCCGGAGAAGCCAGGATTTGTCAGCTCAACTTGTTCAGATCATTGCAAAAAGATGGCATGTGTGCAAAACGGTCCGCACACGCATAGTTGGAAATTGAAAGGCGTAATTCGTGCTAAAGAATATCATTCTCACCGGCTTTCTGATGGTGCCGCTGGCCGCATGTGCAACTTGGGAAACAAGCAATATCGACAACAATCCGCCTGAGGCCGCCGTCGCCGCGATCACCCCGGGCGAAGTCCATCTGACCAGCGCCGCTTTTGACCCGGCCACACAGACAAAGATCTCGGATCTAAAAGTTTCGGTCAACAAGACAACGGCCTTCCATCCGGAGCCGACCGTTGAGCATGTGGAACAGAAGCTGCGCGAGGAAGCGGCAAAGATTGGTGCGGATACCGTTGTCGATACCAAGATTACCGGTGTGAAGGTCACACCCTTCAGCTGGGGCACCCGAGTTGGAACCGGAACCGCTGTTCGCGTCCAATAGACGCTTTGGAAATCCGGTCAATTCGACAGCTTGACCAAGCATTGCCCGGACCATGCCAAACCCGTAAAAGACGCCGCTCGGCGTCTTTTTTTCCGGCGTAATACCCTCAACCCGATCCCGGACCGCCGTTCGACCGGACCAGGGCGGATGTTGGGCAATTCCGACAACGTTCCCGACGCCCAGACAAGCAGCATGGTCAATGCCCGTCAGTTGGGGCATAACCGCCATAAACGAACAGGACATCAAGGCCCCATGACTCAGATCATTCATTCGCTTTCCGAAATTTCCGACCGGTACAAGGCTCTGTTCGTCGATCTGTGGGGTTGTGTTCACAATGGCATCACCGCCTTTCCCGAAGCGGTCGCGGCGCTGAAGGATTTCCGCGCGGCGGGCGGCAAGGTGGTTCTGGTGACCAACTCGCCAAAACCCCGGGTCGGTGTCGCGGTGCAGTTGGGGCATTTCAACGTGCCGGACGACTGCT
Source organism: Ruegeria sp. YKSF57 (assembly GCF_059612585.1). Lineage (NCBI taxonomy): Bacteria > Pseudomonadati > Pseudomonadota > Alphaproteobacteria > Rhodobacterales > Roseobacteraceae > Ruegeria > Ruegeria sp. YKSF57. The sequence goes on from NZ_JBXWQW010000023.1 coordinate 49,832, forward strand.
ATGACACCATCGCCACCAGCGGCGACTCGGCGCGGTCTGCAATGTTTCTGGGGGCGGTCGGTCACAAGGTCTATTTCATGGGGGAATGGCAGCGCGACGAGGGGTTTTTTGAGCCGCTGAAGCTGTTGGACCATCCCATTCACATCGACCGGGTCCCGCTGGACGAGGCCGAAGGCATCGTCTGCTGTGGCCCGTTCGATCCTATGGCAGATCCGGACGTGAACCGCCCCGATTTCCTTTTTGCCAAGCAGAAGGGGCTCAAGTTGCTCTGCGCCAACCCCGATATCGTCGTCGACCGGGGCGAGGTGCGCGAATGGTGCGCGGGCGCTTTGGCGCGGCTTTACACCGAGATGGGCGGCGAGAGCCTCTATTTCGGCAAACCTCACCCGCCAATCTATGATCTGGCCCGCCGCAGGCTGGCAGCGTTGGGCACCGATATCCCCGATTCCGACATTCTTGCTATCGGTGACGGCCCCGCCACCGACATCGCCGGCGCAATGGGTGAAGGCATCGATTCCCTGTTCATCACGGGCGGTCTGGCTGCATCCGAGACAAAAACATCGGTCCACCCTCATCATGAATCTCTAATGGACTATATAAAAAGGGAAAAAATGGAACCGACCTATTCAATCGGACGTTTGCGCTAGCGGAATTAGGGGTTGATTTTCTGCGACTGCGAAGTAATAAAGTTGCTCATCACCGGTCGGAAGTAACGTTTTGTTGCCCGACCATGGCATTGAGAGGGCGACATGTTGGACAATCTTCCGCGCGGAACCATCTGCATCGAGGACATCGAAATGGGCATGACCCGTCACCTGCGCAAAGTGGTGACGGACGAGGATATCGAGATGTTCGCCCAGGTTTCGACCGACCGCAATCCGGTGCATCTGGACGACGACTATGCCCGGGACACGATCTTTGAAGGCCGTATTGCGCATGGCATGCTGACCGCCGGACTGATCTCGGCGGTGATCGGCGAGCAGTTGCCCGGCCACGGCACCGTTTACATGGGCCAGACCCTGAAATTCCTGGCCCCCGTCCGCCCCGGCGACATGGTCTATGCCGAGGTCAAGGTAGTCGATATCGATATCTCAAAGCGCCGGGTCAAGCTGGACTGTCACTGTGCCGTTGACGGCAAGAAGGTGCTGGTTGGCGAGGCCATGGTTCTGGCCCCCTCGCGCAAATTCGACTGATCCCGGAACTTGGCCAAAACCTGCAAGTAAGTTACACTTTTCCCGTCGTCAATGCCGGCGGGAGGAGAGATGCAGCGTAGGCTAGCCACGATACTGGTCGGCGACATCGTTGGCTCCACCCGCCAGATGGAGCAGGACGAAGAGCGGGCTATTCGCAGTTTTTCGGATCGGCTTGCGGTGGTTTCCGAAACCGTAAACAAGCATGACGGGCGGGTTTTCAACCAGGCCGGCGATGCGGTTCTGGCCGAATTCCAGAGCCCGGTGAACGCGTTGCGGGCCGCGATGGCTGCGCGCGGAGCGATTAACGCGGCACAAAAATCGACCGTGTCGGACATGCGGTTTGGCCTGCATCTGGCGGATGTGGTGGACGTGGACGGAGACCTGCGCGGCGATGGCGTCAATATCGCGGCGCGCATTCAATCGGCGGCCGATCCGGGCGCAATTGACACCAGCCAGAGCCTGTTCGATCAGGTTCGCCGCAACTCGCCCTGTGTCTTCGACGATATAGGCGAGCGTCGGTTCAAGGGTATTTCAGAACCGATTCACGTGTTTCGCGTCCGGGAAGAAATCGTGCGTTTCCGGGGTCGGGCCAGCGAGCAGTTCAAGTTGGATGTGCACGCCAAACGCCCACATTCGATTGCGGTTCTGCCCCTGCTCTCGGCAAGTTCCGCCGATACCGACCAAAATACGCTTGCCGACGGGCTGACCGAGGATCTGATCCTGGACCTTGGTCGGATGAAACAGTTGTTCGTGGTATCGGCCACCGCCTCGATGGGTCTGTCCAATCGCGATCCTGTCGCGGCGGGCAATCTGTTGGGGGTCCGCTTCATTTTGACCGGCTCCATCCGGTCTTTGGGCTCGAAACTGCGGCTGAACCTCAATCTTGTCGAAACGGAGAACGGACAGGTTCTTTGGACCGACCGCATCCAACGCCCGTTCGATGAATTCGTCGACATGATGGAAGAGATCACCGCCCGTGTAACCGCAACAGTGACAGGGCGCGTTCTGGAAGCCGACACCCAAACCGCCCGCCAACGCCCGGCGAGTTCTTTGACGGCCTACGAATATTACCTGCGCGGGCTGGACTATCACCGCAGAGGGGGCGTCACCGATCAGAACGTTCACAAGGCCTTGCACTGGTTTGAAAAGGCGATCGAGACCGATCCGAACTTTGCCAAGGCTCAGGCCATGTGGGTGTGTTCGGCATCCGGATTGCCCGATTACGACTGGGGCGACGGGAGGCGGCGCACCGAACGGGCCTTGCAACTTGACCCAAACGACCCCGAGGCCAACCGCATCATGGGTTCGATCCTGATGCTGGAATACAAATTCGATGCCTCGCGCACCTATCACCGCAAGGCGATCGAGCTTGCTCCAAATGACGCGTATATCATTGGCCGGTGCGCGGCGTTTCATAACTTCGCAGGTGAACCGGAAACCGCCTTGTCGCTGCTGGACCGCGCCGGAGCACTCGATCCGTTCCTGCCTGCGTGGATCACCGAGGAAAGGATCGCGGCCCTTTATCATCTGCAAAGATACGACGACGTTCTGAGTGCCGCGCGCGACCTGCCCTTTCAGACGCGACGAAGCTTGTTGTACAAGGCCGCCTCGCGGGTCGCGTTGGGCGACACCCGGCAAGCCGTTGCAAACGTGGCCGACGCGTTGGGCCGTGATGCAGATCTGACTGTCGAATTCGTTCGCTTCAACGAATGCTACCAGAACCGCAGCATCGCGAAGACGCTGATAGACCGATTGCTGCAGGCGGGGCTGCCGAAATAGATCAGCGAATGATCCGGGCGCAAACCGGATTGCTATTTTTTGCGCGGCTTCGAGCGCCCTTTCAGAACCCCTGATTCAAGGATGATCTCGGAAACAAGGTGCTCACGGCGATAGGCCATCACGTGAACGCCCGACACGCCTGCGATTTCCTTGATCTGCTGAATCAGTTCGACACAGATTTTCTTGCCTTCTTCCGCCGGTTTGTCGGCCTTTTCCATCCGGTCGATGATGTCGTCGGGAATGTGGATGCCCGGCACGTTCGACCGCATCCAGCGCGCCGCCTTGGCCGAGGCCATCGGCCCCACCCCGGCGATGATGTAGACTTTTTTGTCCAGCCCTTCGTCGCGCACCCGCGACATGAATTTCTCGAACAGCGGGATGTCGTAGATATAGTTGGTCTGAATATACTCGGCCCCCGCCTCGACTTTTTTGGCCAGCCGGTTCGGGCGCCAGTCATAGGGCGGAATGCAGGGGTTTTCAGCAGCCCCCAGAAACAACTGCGGCGGCCGCGTGATCTTGCGGCCGGACAGGAACTTGCCCTGATCCCGCATGGTCCGGATCGTGCGCAACAGCGTCAGCGAGTCGAAATCGAACACCGGTTTCGCCCCCGGCTGATCGCCGGTACCGACGCCATCCCCGGTCAGGCACAGCACGTTGCTGACGCCCAGCGCCGCCGCGCCCAGCACGTCGCCCTGAATGGCGATGCGGTTCCGGTCGCGGCAGGAGATCTGATAGACCGGCGAATAGCCCGCGCGCGTCAGCAACGCACAAATACCGATCGAAGACATATGGCAGTTCGCGCCCGACGCATCGGTTGCGTTGATCGCGTCCGCCACCTCACCCAGCGGTTGGGCGGCCTGAAACACATCTTCGGGATCGGCGCTGTCAGGCGGGTTCAGCTCTGCCGTCACCGCGAAGCGGCCAGATCGCAAAACCCGTTCCAACCGGCTGTGCGAGACATATCCCTCGGGCACGGGAACATAGCCCGAAGGCTCCACATCCTTGCTGGATGGTGCGCTCATGTTCTGCCTCCCTGATGCGTCGTGGCGCGTGGTGGTTCCTCGGCCAGCGGCGCCGAGGACGGCTCGTTCCTGCGCGCCTCGGGAAAGGCCTGCGCCAGAGTCTGGCGCGCGGCATCGCGCGCCTCGCGCCGTTTGGAGGCAATCTCGCGGCTGACCCGCAACCACGACGACGACCCCTTCAGCGTGTGTTCGACCGGCGGCAGCACCTGCTTGATCTTTTCCGGGCCTTCTCGCATCCGGCTCGACCCGTCCCAGGCCAGCGCCCAGACGCATTTCATATCGGGCTTCACCTCGCAGAACGCGCCCGGCCTCACCCCGCCGCAAGGACCGTTGCGCAATTGCTTGGGGCAGTTCATCGGGCACGACATGCCGGTCGAGGACAACACGCATTGCCCACACATCTTGCAATCGAACAGCAGGGTCTTGACGCCTTTTTCGACCAGTGCAATCGGGCGTTCGACGCGGTTATAGCCAATCTTGGCAAAGACCGGATCAAGCGCCACCATCCCTTGCTCGACGCGCTTGTAGACCCACTCGAAAAACCGAGCGTGGCGAATGGCGAATAGGCGCATTCTGTACATGAGGCACGACCTCAGGGTATGCCCGCGATCTCAAGGGACCGGAACCGAATACCTTTTTCCGACGGGCGGTTACATCAACCGGAGTTCCACTTTACACCTCGTCTTTTTGGCGGATCAAGAAATAGATTGGGCAATGCAAACCTGTCGCACAGCGACAGACAGCGTGGATGTCAAATCAGCCCGCCGGCCTTGGGCACACTTGTGACCCCGGCAATTCGTGAACTGGTGCTTGAACAAGGTCCGTTGTCAAGCTACGCAGGCGCCCATGCGGATCATTCGGGATTACCAGTTCGTCGAAGATCAGGATCGCGGCGCCAGCGTCGCGATTGGCAATTTCGACGGCGTCCATATCGGCCACCGGTCGGTGATCGAACTGGCCCGCGATGCCGCCCCCGACGCCCCCTTGGGCGTACTGACCTTCGAGCCGCACCCGCGCGAGTTCTTTGCCCCCGACAGCCCGCCTTTCCGGCTGATGCGCGGCAACACCCGCGCGCACCGGCTGGAAAAACTGGGGGTCAAAAAGCTTTATGAACTGCCCTTCAACGCCGCGCTGGCCGGATTGACACCAGAAGGTTTCGCAAAGGGCGTCATCTGCGACGGTCTGGGTTTGGCGCATGTCGTTGTCGGGGCGGATTTCTGTTTTGGCAAGGGCCGCAGCGGTAACGCCGAAGACATGGCGCGGTTTGGCCGCGAAATGGGGTTTGGCGTAACGATCGCCCCCTTGATGGAACGGTCCGACAACGTCGTTTCATCCACTGCGATCCGTACTGCGCTGACCGAAGGCCGGCCGCGCGATGCCGCCACGATGCTGGGCCACTGGCACCGGATCGAGGGCGAAGTCATTGGCGGCGAACAGCGCGGACGCGAATTGGGCTTTCCCACTGCCAACATGTCGATCGAGGGGCTGCACCAGCCGAAATTCGGTGTCTACGCGGTGCTGGTCGATGTTCTGGACGGACCGCATCAGGGCAGCTATCACGGCGCCGCCTCGGTCGGCACCCGACCGATGTTCCGGGGCGAGCAGCCCAATATCGAAACCTTCCTGTTCGATTTCTCAGGCGATCTTTACGGCGCGACACTCTCGGTCGGGTTGGTCGAGTATCTGCGCCCCGAGATGACATTTGACGGGCTCGACGCGCTGGTCGCACAGATGGGTGCCGACTGTGCGAAGGCACGCGAGATTCTGGTGGCGGTATGAGCAAGGACCCCATCGACCGCACCGGGCTTGCCCCGCGTTTCTGGGAGCGCAAGCCGCTGCGCAAGATGAACCCGCAGGAATGGGAAGCGCTGTGCGACGGGTGCGGCAAATGCTGCCTGAACAAGCTGGAAGACGAGGACAGCGGCGAGGTGGCCCTGACCTGTGTCGCCTGCCGTCTGCTGGATGACGAAACCTGCCGCTGCACCCAATACGACATCCGCCACCAGTTTGTACCGGAATGCATCGTGATGCGCCCCGACAATATCGACACCCACGCCTATTGGTTGCCGCAAACATGCGCCTATCGCCTGTTATGGGAGGGCAAGCCGCTTTACGACTGGCACCCGCTGATCTCTGGCACACCCGAAAGCGTGCATGCGGCGGGTATTTCGGTACGCCACAAGACCGTTTCGGAATTCGAAACCCCCGAAGAAGAGTGGGAAGACCACATAATCGAGGAACCGATCTGATGTTTTTTGCCTCTGACAATTCCGGCCCCGCTCACCCCGAGGTTCTGCAAGCGCTGACCGAGGCCAATCAGGGCTATGCCATGGCCTATGGCGCCGACGCCCTGATGAACGAGGTGCGCGATAACATCCGCGGCATATTCGAGGCCCCCGGCGCGGCGGTCTATCTGGTGGCAACCGGCACGGCGGCCAACTCGCTGGCCCTGGCCACACTGTCAAACCCGTGGGAAACCGTGTTCTGCTCGCCCGTCGCCCATATCCACGAAGACGAGTGCAACGCACCCGAATTCTACAGCGGCGCCAAGCTGACCCTGGTTCCCGGTGGTGACAAGATGACCCCCGAGGCGCTGCGCGGAGCGATTGCGGGCGAAGAAACCCGTGGCGTGCATGGGCCACAGCGCGGGCCGGTGTCGATCACCCAGGTGACCGAGCGCGGCTCGGTCTATTCGCTGGGCGAGTTGCAGGCGCTCTGCGCCGTGGCCAAGGGCTATGGGTTGCCGGTGCACTTGGACGGCGCCCGTTTTGCCAATGCGCTGGTGGCGCTGAACTGTTCGCCCGCCGAGATGACATGGAGGGCCGGCGTCGACGCTGTCAGCTTTGGCGGCACCAAGAACGGCTGCATGGGGGTCGAGGCGGTCATCTTCTTTGACGAAAGCAAGGCCTGGGAATTCGAACTGCGCCGCAAACGCGGGGCGCACCTGTTTTCCAAGCACCGCTATCTGTCGGCCCAGATGGCGGCCTATCTCAAGGATGACCTGTGGCTGAAATCAGCGCGTCAGGCCAATGCCAACTGCGCCCGGCTGTCCGATGGCCTGCGCAAGGCGGGGGCCGCCTTCCTGCATGAACCACAGGCCAACATCATCTTCGCCAGCTTCCCCCGCAGCACCCACAAGCGCCTGCACGACGCGGGTGCGGTCTATCACCTGTGGGGGGCGGAGCTTGAAGGCGACGACGATACCGAGGCCCTGGCCTGCCGCCTGGTCTGCGACTGGTCGATCGGCTCAGCGCAGATCGACCAGTTCCTGGCGCTGCTCACCTGATCAGACACGCGCCCAGAACCCAGCGATCCGATCCGCCGTCTCGCGGGGGTGCGAGATCGGCGCCATGTGCCCTGCCCCGTCGATCACGTCGCTGACCGCGTCGGGAAGACGGCGCGCCAATCCTTCGTTGATCGCGGCGATTACCGGGTGGGTCAATGACCCGCGTAACAACAGGACCGACATCGACGCCCGGTCCAGAACGCCCGGTTTCAGCAACCCCGCGCGATCGTTGAACAACGTGTCATCCACCGTCGGCACCACGTGAATGCCTCGGATCATCGCCGCCCGCGTATTGTCCGGCAATTGTGGCCAGCGCGGGCTGTCCTCGGTGCTCCACATCCGGTTGAACAACCGTGCCGCCAGCGCCTCGTCCCCTGCCGCCAGTGCCTCCAGATAGGGTCCGGCATCCTCGGCATGCTGTTCGATCAACCCCGGCGCATCCCTGACGGCAACCGCAAAGAACACCGGCTCGATCAACACCACGCTGCGCACCAGATCCGGGCGTTCGACCGCCAGGCGCAACGCGACCGTCGCCCCGAAGGAATGACCAATCAGATCCATCGGTTCGCTCAGTTGGGTTTCGGCGATCTCGACGATCCGGTCCTGGAAATCACCCACCTCGTCCCAATCCGGGCTGCGACCATGCGACAGCATGTCGGGCGCGGTAAAAGTTGCCTGCCCTCCCAGGCACTCTGCCAGCCCCCGCCACGCGCCGGAATGGGCGATGGTGCAGTGCAGCGCCAGCACCCGGCGCGCACCGTGCCCCAGCACGCGCACATGGAAAGGCTGCTGCAACGCGGCGTGATCCCTCACGCCTTCATCTCCGCCAGGCGGGCGTCAAGATCGTCCAGCCGGTCCTGACCCCAGAACCGCTGCCCGTCGGACGTGATATAGAACGGCGCGCCGAACACCCCGCGATCGACCGCCTCTTCCAGATTGGCGGCATAGGTCTCGGCCCCGACCAGCAATCCGCTATCCGCCAGCCCCGGATCGAACCCGGCCTGTTCCAGGCACTCGCGGATCACCTCGTCCTGAGCGATATCCTTCTGCCCGGCCCAGCAGGCCCGCAAGATGGAATGGCACAGTTTTCCAATGTCGCCCGCCCCATCCTTGGCCGCCGCGATAATCGCGTAGGAAGACGGTGCCGCATTGGTCGGCCAATGTGCGGGCTGCAGGTTGAACTCCATCCCCAGCTTCCTTGCCTGCCGCACCAGTTCCTGCGCCCGGTACTCGATCCGCGATTTATGCCGGTCTTTGGGCGGCGTTCCCCCGGTTCGGCCAAAAAGCGCAATGATGTCGACCGGCTTGTAGGCGATTGTCGCGCCGTGCCTGGCCGCGACCTCCTCCAACCGCTGCCCCGCCAGATAGCTGTAGGGCGACAGTGTCGCAAAAAAGTAGTCGATATCGGCCATGTTCACTTTCTCCGCTGCTGAACCTTTGCGGGACGGTAAGCCCATGTTAAGCGGTGTCAACATCACGAATCTGTCACATAACCTGCCGCTGCCCCGGGAATCACAGAACAATGCCGACACTCAACGAACCCAAGCTCATCTCTGGGAACGCCAACCTTCCACTTGCCAATGCCATTGCCCGCCGGATGAGCCTGTATCGCGGCGTCGATCAGGAACTGGTCGACGCACGGGTGGAGCGGTTCAACGACGGTGAGATCTTCGTCGAAGTGTTCGAAAACGTCCGCGGCGAGGATATGTTCATCATCCAGCCGACCTCGAATCCGGCCAATGACAACCTGATGGAACTGCTGATCATCGCCGATGCGCTGCGCCGGTCGTCGGCGGCGCGGATCACCGCCGTGATCCCCTATTTCGGCTATGCCCGCCAGGACCGTCGCACCAAGGCACGCACCCCGATCTCGTCCAAGCTGGTCGCCAACATGATCACCGGCGCCGGGATCGAGCGGGTCCTGACCATGGACCTGCACGCGGCCCAGATCCAGGGCTTCTTCGATATCCCCGTCGACAACCTCTATGCCTCGCCGATCTTCGCGCTCGACGTCAAGCACCAGTTCAAGGACCACATGTCCGATCTGATGGTGGTTTCTCCGGATGTGGGCGGCGTTGCCCGCGCGCGCGAACTGGCCAAACGCATTAATGCACCGCTTTCGATCGTCGACAAGCGCCGCGAAAAACCGGGCGAGATAGCCGAGATGACCGTGATCGGCGACGTCAAGGACAAGATCTGCCTGATCGTGGACGACATCTGTGACACCGCCGGAACGCTTTGCAAGGCCGCCCAGGTGCTGCTCGACAACGGCGCCAAGGAGGTTCACTCCTATATCACTCACGGCGTCATGAGCGGCCCCGCCGTTGAACGGGTGACGAATTCGGTGATGAAATCGCTGGTTATCACCGACTCGATTCAGCCCACCGATGCGATCCTCAGCGCGCCCAACATCCGCGTCGTTCCAACCGCGCCATTGCTGACCCAGGCCATCCTGAACATCTGGAACGGCACCAGCGTTTCCTCGCTCTTCGAAGACAAAACCCTGATCCCGATCTACGAGTCGCTTTATCGCGCCGCGTAGCTCAATCGTGCGCCTCCGGCGCGCTCGATTTGATTTTGTTTTGAGGGACGCTTTCCCTCAAACTCACTGGGCTACTTCAAACCAGAAAGAAGCATATACGAGGCTCTGGTTCTTTCTGGTTTGAAATACCCCGGGGTGAATTGCCCGCAGGGCAAGAGGGGCAGCGCCGCTAGGAAATGTCCCAGTCATCCTCGTTGCGAACTTCGCCTATTGCCATCCAGGAGACACGGATACGCGCAATGCGCGTGTCGGACCATGTCCGGAACACCGCCTCGAACCCTTCATTGCTGACGTTCTCGGGCGTCAGCTCGGCGCGCAGGGCCGAGGAATTGTCGACATCCCACAAGGACACATTCATCTGAACGGCTGGAGCGGAGCGGAAAGCTGTCCTGAACCGGACCGTCCGCCTGCGTTCACGTGGACCGGTTCCGGTCCACATCGCGCCGCCATTCTCAAATTCCGAGAACAGCACCGCTTCGCCTTGGTCAATACCGACGGGGTGCGAACAAAAATTCATCATCAAACTATCACAACCGTTGACTCACCTGCACCGTAGGGCAACGCCCTGAACAAGTCATGCAAAATGAATACGGCCCCGTTGTGACGGGGCCGTGCCGAAAATCGTGAAGATTCTTGACTTACAGGCTCATATGAGTTCCCAGCGCCTCCATGTCGGCCAGCAGCTTGGCTGCATCGTCGACGATGGTGTGGTCGCCCTGTTCCTTTGCCGCCTCGTGCGAGGCGCGGGCCTCGGCGATCAGCTCGTCCAGATGCGCGCGGGTCACTTCGGTCACCGGAATGGCCTTTTCGGCCAGCACCGACAAACCGTCGCTGTTGATCTGGGCAAACCCGCCGGTGACCAGGTATTCACTGGCCCCTTCGGGCGCCTCAACCTTCAGCAGACCGGGGCGCAGCGTGGTGATGGTGGGGGCATGATCGGGCATCGCCGTCATGTCCCCGTCCGCGCCGGGAATCTGGACCGCGCTGGCCTGGAGCGAAGCAAGGCTCCGCTCCGGGCTGACGAGGTCGAATTGCATCGTGTTTGCCATCAGGGATACTCCTTAGGCAGCCGCTGCGGCCATACGCTCGGCTTTGGCGATCACTTCATCGATGCCGCCGACCATCAGGAAGGCCGCCTCGGGCAGGTGGTCGAACTCACCGGCCACAACGCGCTTGAACGAGTCGATGGTGACATCCAGCGGAACCTGAACGCCGGGCGAGCCGGTAAAGACCTGTGCCACGTCGAAGGGTTGCGACAGGAAGCGCTCGATCTTACGGGCGCGGGCCACGGCCAGCTTGTCCTCTTCCGACAGTTCGTCCATGCCGAGGATGGCGATGATGTCCTGCAGCGACTTGTAGCGCTGGAGGATCTGCTGAACGTCGGTCGCAACCTTGTAATGCTCTTCACCGACGATGGCCGGGTCCAGCAGGCGCGAGGTCGAGTCGAGCGGGTCCACGGCCGGGTAGATACCCTTTTCCGAGATCGCACGGTTGAGAACGGTGGTCGCGTCGAGGTGCGCAAACGAGGTTGCCGGCGCGGGGTCGGTCAAGTCGTCCGCAGGCACGTAGATCGCCTGCACCGAAGTGATCGATCCGGCCTTTGTCGAAGTGATGCGCTCCTGCAGGGCGCCCATGTCGGTGGCCAGCGTCGGCTGGTAGCCCACCGCGGACGGGATACGACCCAGCAGAGCCGACACCTCGGAACCCGCCTGTGTGAAGCGGAAGATGTTGTCGACGAAGAACAGAACGTCAGTGCCCGACTGGTCGCGGAACTGCTCGGCCAGAGTCAGGCCGGTCAGGGCCACACGCGCACGCGCTCCCGGAGGCTCGTTCATCTGGCCGTAAACCAGAGCCACCTGGCTTTCCGCCAGGTTGTCCGGCTTGATCACGTTCGATTCGATCATCTCGTGATACAGGTCGTTGCCTTCACGGGTCCGTTCGCCAACACCCGCAAACACCGAGAAGCCCGAGTGTACTTTTGCGATGTTGTTGATCAGTTCCATGATCAGAACGGTCTTGCCCACACCGGCGCCGCCGAACAGGCCGATCTTGCCGCCTTTGGCGTAGGGGGCCAGCAGGTCGACCACCTTGATGCCCGTGACCAGAACTTCCGACTCGGTCGACTGCTCGTCGAATTCGGGGGCATTCTGGTGGATGGCGCGGGTTTCGGTGGTTTCGACCGGGCCTTTTTCGTCGATCGGTTCACCGACAACGTTCAGGATGCGGCCCAGGGTGGCATTGCCCACCGGCACCGAGATCGGTGCGCCGGTGTCGGTCACCGGGGCGCCGCGAACCAGACCTTCGGTCGCGTCCATCGCGATGGTGCGGACAGTGTTTTCGCCAAGGTGCTGCGACACTTCGAGCACCAGGCGCTTGCCGTTGTTTTCGGTTTCCAGCGCGTTCAGAATTTCAGGCAGCGCGTCATCGAACTGGACGTCAACGACGGCCCCGATGATCTGAGTGACTTTGCCTTTTGCATTCGCCATGTTTCGTCTCCGGTATGTCTCTACAGCGCTTCGGCGCCGGAAATGATTTCAATCAGCTCGTTGGTGATGACGGCCTGACGCGAACGGTTGAACTGGATCGTCAGCTTGTCGATCATCTCACCCGCGTTGCGTGTCGCGTTGTCCATTGCGGACATCCGTGCACCCTGTTCCGAGGCTCCGTTTTCGAGCAGAGCCGAGAAGATCGCGGTTGCGACCCCCTTGGGTAGCAGGTCGGCCAGAATGGCCTCTTCGCTGGGCTCGTAATCGAAGACCGCGCCACTGTCATCGCCCCCGGTCTCTTCGAACGAAGCCGGGATGATCTGGTGCGCGGTCGGGATCTGGGTCACGACGTTCTGGAACTTCGCATAGAAGATCGTGGCAACGTCGAACTCGTCCGCATCGAAACGGTTCAGGATGTTCTTTGCGACGTCCTGCGCATTGGCATAGCCGATACGCTTGACCTCGCTCAGGTCGATATGTCCAACGAACAGATCGCTGTAATCGCGCTTCAGCGCGTCACGGCCTTTTTTGCCAACGGTCAGGATCTTGACCGTCTTGCCCTTGAGCCGCAGCTCGTCCGCCTTGGCGCGCGCGAGCTTTGCGATGTTCGAGTTGAAGCCGCCGCAGAGACCGCGTTCGGCTGTCATGACAACCAGCAGATGGACATCGTCGCTGCCCGTACCACGGAGCAGCTTGGGGGCGCTGTCGCTGCCCCCGACCGAAGCCGCCAGCCCCGCCATCACAGTATTGAACTGTTCGGCATATGGGCGGGCGCTTTCGGCAGCGTCCTGGGCGCGGCGCAGTTTTGCAGCCGCGACCATCTGCATGGCCTTGGTGATCTTGCGGGTCGATTTGACCGACTCGATCCTGTTTTTAAGGTCCTTCAGACTTGGCATTGCCGCATCTCCTTAAGCGAAGGTTGCGGCGTATTCGTCCAGCGCAGCCTTGATCTTGTCGGCAGCATCGCCCTTGACCTTGGGATCTTCGTCGGTGATCCACTTCAGCAAGTCGGCATGCTTGCCGCGCAGGTGCGCCAGCAGACCGGCCTCGTAGCGGCCCACGTCGGTCACCTTGATCTTGTCGAGATAACCGTTGGTGCCGGCGAAGATGACGCAGACGATTTCCGCGTTGGTCAGCGGCGAGTACTGCGGCTGTTTCATCAGCTCGGTCAGACGCGCACCACGGTTCAGCAGCTGCTGGGTTGCGGCGTCGAGGTCGGAACCGAACTGCGCAAATGCCGCCATTTCACGGTACTGAGCCAGTTCCAGTTTAACCGGGCCTGCGACCGACTTCATCGCGTTGGTCTGGGCCGAGGAACCCACACGCGAAACCGACAGACCGGTGTTCACTGCGGGGCGGATGCCCTGATAGAACAGTTCGGTTTCCAGGAAGATCTGACCGTCGGTGATCGAGATCACGTTGGTCGGAATAAACGCCGACACGTCGCCGCCCTGGGTTTCGATGACGGGCAGAGCGGTCAGCGAACCGGAGCCGAAGTCCTCGTTCAGCTTCGCCGAACGCTCCAGCAGACGGGAGTGCAGGTAGAAAACGTCGCCCGGATAGGCTTCACGTCCCGGCGGACGGCGCAGCAACAGCGACATCTGGCGATAGGCAACGGCCTGTTTCGACAGGTCATCATAGATGATCAGCGCGTGACGGCCATTGTCACGGAAGAATTCGGCCATCGCGGTTGCGGCATAGGGTGCCAGGAACTGCATCGGCGCCGGGTCGGACGCGGTTGCCGCCACGACGATCGAGTATTCGATGGCGCCGGATTCTTCCAGTTTCTTCACCAGCTGCGCAACGGTCGAACGCTTTTGACCGATGGCGACATAGATGCAGTACAGCTTCTTGGACTCGTCGTCGCCAGCCGCGTCGTTATAGACCTTCTGGTTCAGGATGGTGTCCAGGGCCACGGCGGTCTTGCCGGTCTGGCGGTCGCCAATGATCAGCTCACGCTGGCCGCGACCGATCGGGATCATCGCGTCAACCGATTTCAGGCCGGTTGCCATCGGCTCGTGTACCGATTTACGCGGGATGATGCCGGGGGCCTTGACGTCTGCAACACCGCGCTTGGTGGCGTTGATCGGGCCCTTGCCGTCCAGCGGGTTGCCCAGACCGTCCACGACGCGGCCCAGCAGTTCGTCACCGATAGGAACGTCCACGATGGCGTTGGTGCGCTTGACAGTGTCACCTTCTTTGATGTCACGGTCGGAACCGAAGATAACGACACCGACGTTGTCGCTCTCCAGGTTCAGCGCCATACCCATGATGCCGCCGGGAAATTCGACCATCTCACCGGCTTGAACGTTGTCCAGACCGTATACACGGGCAATCCCGTCACCGACGCTTAGCACGCGGCCGATTTCGGCCACTTCTGCTTCCTGACCAAAATTCTTGATCTGGTCCTTCAGGATTGCAGAAATTTCTGCAGCTTGGATTCCCATTTATCCGACCTCTTTCATTGCATTCTGTAGGGAGTTGAGCCTGGAGCGGATCGAACTGTCGATCATTTTCGAGCCCACTTTAACGACAAGACCGCCGATGAGCTTCTCATCAACGGTCGCATGGATTGTCACGGTCTTGCCCACATTCGCGCTCAGCGTCTTGGCAAGCTTGTCCATCTGGGTCTTGGTCAGCGCCTTGGCCGATGCCACCTCGGCGGTAACCTCGCCGCGCTCGTCGGCCAGCATCTCGCGCAGCCCCTTGACCAGTTGCGGCACGACGAACAGGCGGCGCTTCTGCGCCATCAGGCCCAGCGAGTTGCGCAATACGGCACTCAGCCCCATCTTGTCGGCAATCGCGGTGATTGCGGCTTCCTGCTCGGCCCGGGATACCAGCGGAGATGCGATCAGATTGCGCAGATCGGCGCTGTCAGCCAGTGCTGCGGCCAGATCGTTGATGCCGGATTCGAGACCTGCAAGGTCTTTGTTCTCTTTCGCGATCTCGAAAATCGCGGTGGCATAGCGCTCGGCGATGCCTGCGGAAATCGAAGCTGGTTCGGACACGTCCACCCTTCCGATACTTTAGGCCCCGAATTCGCGCTTTGGCACTTACCCCGGGGGCGTGAAGAAACCCCGCCTTGAAGGCAGGGCATCAAAATCACCGGGGATGTAGCAGAGCGTTCCCAACCTCGCAATATAGTATAGCGGTAACGCAGTTATCCACAAAATGTTTGATTTCAACACGTTAGGAAAACTGCGACCCTTTTGCCCCCCAGATTGGCTTGAAAAATGTTACCAAGTTGCAGGTTTTTGCGATTCCTGTGACGTAATTTCCACAAGAACCGGCGCAATCGACCAAAACCCGCGCCCGCGATCAGGCCGGTTTCAGCAAACCGTCCAAAGCCTTGATCGGGCGTCTCACCGCGTCCTTGGTCACGTTGCCCTTTGGCGGGTGTACCCGCTTGCTGACCTCGACCATCAGAACACCGCCCGCCATGATCGTGGGCAGACGCTGACCGGTCTTTTCGATCAGGCTCGCTGACCGCAACCAGAATCGCCGGTAGGACGGGGGCAGGTACAGCGCCGAGCAATGGCTTTCAGGAAGAAACTGGTGAATCCTGAGCTGCGTTTCCAGCTGCCCCAGCGAATAAGGGCGGCCAAAGCCAAAGGGCGTCTTGTCCGAGCGCGACCAGAACCCGGCCCGGTTCGGGACGATGAACATCGCCTTGCCGCCCGGCCCCAGAACCCGCCAGCATTCCTCCAGCAGATCGTTTGGGCGCTCCGTGGTCTCCAGCCCATGCATGACCACCAGCTTGTCCACCTGCCCGGTATCGACAGGCCACAGCGTTTCTTCGCACAGCACCGACACGTTTGGCATCCCCGCAGGCCACGGCATCACCCCCTGCGGCCCCGGCATCAATCCGATCACCCGCCGCGCATCGGCCAGATAGGGGCGCAACAGCGGAACCGCAAAGCCAAACCCGGCCACGGTCTGCCCCTTCGCCTCGGGCCACAAGTCCAGCAGGCGGCCACGGATCGCGGCCTGCGCCGCACGGCCCAGCGTGCTGCGGTAGTAGAAATTCCTCAGATCCTGCACGTCGAGATGCATTGCGGACACCTGCTCGATCGGCTTAGCTGGGCGCAGTCTAGCAATGAAAGGGCAAAAGGCCATGCCTCTTGAAATCGTCACCATCCCCTGCCTCAGCGACAACTACGCCTTTCTCGCACATGACCGGGTCAGTGGCGAGACGGCGCTGATCGACGCGCCCGAGGCCGCGCCCATCCTTGCGGAACTGTCCGCGCGCGGCTGGACGCTCAGCCATGTGTTGCTGACCCACCACCATTATGACCATGTCGACGGCCTGGCCGAAATCCTCGCCCGCCATCCCGCCCGGGTGATCGGCGCGGCGGCAGATGCGCACCGCCTGCCGCCGCTGGATCAACAGGTGACCGAAGGCGACACCATCACCATCGGTGGCGAGCCGGTGCATGTGATCGACGTGTCGGGTCATACCGTGGGCCACATCGCCTTTCACATGCCGCAAAGTGATGCGGTTTTCACCGCAGACAGCCTGATGGCACTGGGCTGTGGCCGCCTGTTCGAAGGCACCGCGCCCCAGATGTGGGTCTCGCTCAGCAAGCTGGCGGCACTGCCCGACGAAACAATCGTCTGTTCCGGACATGAATATACCCAAGCCAATGGACGGTTCGCCGAAACCATCGAACCCGACAATCCGGCACTGCAACAGCGTATTGCCGATATCGCCCGCGCCCGCACCGCCGGAGAGCCCACCGTGCCCTCGACTCTGGCATTGGAAAAGGCCACCAACCCCTTTCTGCGCGCGGCAGAATCCGGTATTCAGGCCAATCTTGGCATGAGCGGAGCCGCTCCCGCCGATGTCTTTGCTGAAATTCGCGCCAGGAAAGACAGATTTTAGCCACAAAATGCGGTGTTCACGATCACGGTCACAGGAAATGTGACTGTCAAGAGCAAGAAAACCCTTGAAGCCGGGCAATGTTCAACCAAACTCTAATAGTATGAGGACATGGTTGAGCAGGGGGTTCGGCCGCAACTCGCCCCCCCGGTTTCGACCCAAGTAAAGAGGAGCACCCACGTGCCTTCATTCTCGAGCACATTGGAACAAGCCATTCACGCGGCCCTCGCGGCGGCGAATGAAAGGCGACATGAATTTGCAACGCTGGAACATCTGCTTCTGGCGCTGCTGGAAGAACCCGATGCCGTCCGGGTGATGAAGGCATGCAGCGTCAATCTGGACGAGTTGCGCGAAACACTGGTCGAATTCATCGACGAAGACCTCTCGAACCTCGTGACCGATATCGACGGCTCCGAAGCGGTGCCTACCGCCGCATTCCAGCGCGTGATCCAGCGCGCCGCGATCCACGTGCAAAGTTCGGGCCGCAACGAAGTGACTGGCGCCAACGTGCTGGTGGCCATCTTTGCCGAGCGCGAAAGCAATGCCGCCTATTTCCTGCAGGAACAGGACATGACCCGCTATGACGCGGTCAATTTCATTGCTCATGGCGTGGCCAAGGACCCGGCCTTTGGCGAAAATCGCCCCGTGACCGGTGCCGAACATTCCGAAGACGAAGCACAGGCAACATCCTCGACCAGCGACGTCGAGCAAAAGGAAAGCGCGCTGGGCAAATACTGCGTCGACCTCAACGCCAAGGCCCGCTCCGGCGAAGTCGACCCACTGATCGGACGCGCCGACGAGGTGGAACGTTGCATCCAGGTGCTCTGCCGCCGCCGCAAGAACAATCCGCTGCTCGTAGGCGACCCCGGCGTCGGCAAGACCGCCATCGCCGAAGGCTTGGCGTATAAGATCGTCGAGGGCGAAGCCCCTGACGTTCTGGCGCATACCACCATCTACGCGCTCGACATGGGCGCGCTGTTGGCAGGCACCCGCTATCGCGGCGATTTCGAGGAACGGCTCAAGGCGGTCGTGACCGAACTGGAAGAACATCCCGACGCGGTGCTGTTCATCGACGAGATCCATACCGTGATCGGCGCCGGCGCAACTTCGGGAGGGGCGATGGATGCTTCGAACCTGCTGAAACCCGCCCTGCAGGGTGGCAAGCTGCGCACCATGGGATCGACCACCTACAAGGAATTCCGCCAGCATTTCGAAAAGGACCGCGCCCTGTCCCGCCGGTTCCAGAAGATCGACGTGAACGAACCTTCGGTCGAGGACAGCATCAAGATCCTGCGCGGCCTCAAGCCCTATTTCGAAAAGCATCACGACATCAAGTACACCGCCGATGCGATCAAGACGGCGGTGGAGTTGTCGGCCCGCTACATCAATGACCGCAAGCTGCCCGACAAGGCCATCGACGTGATCGACGAGGCCGGCGCGGCGCAACACCTTGTGGCCGAAAGCAAGCGCCGCAAGACCATCGGCGTGAAAGAGATCGAGGCGGTGGTCGCCAAGATTGCGCGCATCCCGCCCAAGAACGTCACCAAGGACGATGCCGAGGTTCTCAAGGATCTCGAAGCCTCGCTCAAGCGCGTGGTGTTTGGTCAGGATCAGGCGATCGAGGCGCTGTCGAGCGCCATCAAACTGGCCCGCGCCGGTTTGCGCGAACCCGAAAAGCCCATCGGCAACTACCTGTTCGCGGGTCCGACCGGTGTCGGCAAGACCGAGGTCGCAAAACAGCTGGCCGATACGCTGGGCGTGGAACTGTTGCGTTTCGACATGTCGGAATACATGGAGAAACACGCGGTCAGCCGTCTGATCGGCGCGCCTCCGGGCTATGTCGGCTTTGATCAGGGCGGTCTTCTGACCGACGGTGTCGACCAGCACCCGCATTGCGTGCTGCTGCTGGACGAAATCGAAAAGGCGCACCCGGACGTGTTCAACATCCTGTTGCAGGTGATGGACCACGGCGAGTTGACCGATCACAACGGCCGCACGGTGAATTTCCGCAACGTGGTGCTGATCATGACCTCGAACGCGGGCGCCGCCGAACAGGCCAAATCCGCCATCGGTTTTGGCCGCGACCGGCGCGAGGGCGAGGATACCGCCGCGATCGAACGGATGTTCACGCCCGAATTCCGCAACCGTCTGGATGCGGTGATCTCCTTCGCGCCGCTGCCGAAAGAGGTCATCCTGCAGGTGGTCGAGAAGTTCGTCCTCCAGCTCGAAGCGCAGCTGCTGGATCGCGGCGTGTCCATCGAACTGACACATCAGGCCGCCGAATGGATCGCCGACAAGGGCTATGACGACAAGATGGGCGCCCGCCCGCTGGGCCGCGTGATCCAGGAACACATCAAGAAACCCCTGGCCGAGGAATTGCTGTTCGGCAAGCTCGCCAAGGGCGGTGTGGTCCGTGTGTCGGTCAAGAAAGGCGCGCTTGATCTTCAGATGGTCGGCCCCGGTCAGGCCCGGATTTCGGGTGACAAGCCGCCTCTGCTGACCGCCGATTGATGCGCGCAGCGCTGATCGTATTGGCACTCGCCGCCACTCCGGCGGCGAGTGATCCCGTTCTGCACCTGCCCATTGATTGCACGTTGGGCGAAACCTGCCATATCCAGCAATTTGTCGACCGGGATCCGGGATCGGGCGCGCGCGATTTCAGGTGCGGCACACTCAGCTATGAAGGCCACAAAGGCACCGACTTTGCGTTACCTTCGCTGGCAGCGATGCAGGCGGGCGTCAACGTCAAGGCCGCTGCGGCGGGCACGGTACGCGCCACCCGCGACGGTATGGAAGACCGCCGCTTTAATGCAGCAACTGACGCTGCGGTTGCGGGGCGCGAGTGCGGCAACGGCGTGCTGATTGTGCACGAAGACGGCTGGGAAACCCAGTATTGCCACATGAAACGCGGCTCGATCCGGGTAAAGAGCGGCGACGCTGTTCAGCCGGGCGATGTGCTGGGACAGGTCGGGCTCAGCGGTCAGACGGAATTTCCCCACCTGCACCTGTCCGTGCGCCATGATGGTCAGGTCGTGGACCCGTTTGACCCGAAAGATCCGTCGCAATGCGGCGACCCGGCAAAGACCCTGTGGCAGGCACCGATCCCCTATCAGCCCGGCGCGTTGATCGCGGTCGGGTTTTCCGACCATGTTCCGACATACGAGGCCATTCAGGCGGGCACCGTTGCACAGGATACGCTGGCCGGCAAGGCCAAGGGGCTGGTTTTTTTTGGCTATGCCTTCGGTGGACTGGCCGGGGATGTCATTCGCCTGACAATCCATGGCCCTGACGGCGAGGTCATCGATCACGAAACCACGCTGGAAAAAAATCAGGCGCAGTTGTTCCGCGCTGCCGGACGCAAGCTTACCGCCGCGCGCTGGCCCGCCGGGCAGTATACCGGCACGGCTGAGTTGCGGCGTAACGGAACGGTTATCAGCAGCAAAAGCATCCAGATCGACATGCCCTGACCGGATTATTTTTCGGTCAGTTTCAGCTCGATCCGGCGGTTCTTGGCCCGTGCTTCCGGGCTGTCCGCCGTATCCACGGGCTGGAACTCTCCGAACCCGTTGGCCGACAGCCTCTGAGGTGGAAGTCCCAGCGCCTCAACCATGAACCGCACCACCGACAGCGCCCGCGCCTGACTGAGTTCCCAGTTGTCCCGATACTGCCCGGTGCCCGACAGCGGCAGGTTATCGGTGTGGCCATCCACCCGGATCACCCAGTTCAGCTCGTCGGGAATATCCTGCGCCACGCTGCGTAGAATATTGGCAACTTTCGAGACCTCGACCTGACCATCGATCGACAGGTCTGCCGAGGCCGGATCGAACAAAACCTCGGACGAGAACACAAATCGGTCACCCTCGATGCGCACGCCTTCCTGATCGCCCAGAACCTCGCGCAACCGGCCAAAGAATTCCGAACGGTACCGCTCCAGATCTTCAGCCTGTGCCACCAACCCCTGGTTCTGCGCCTCCAGCCGCTTGCGCTCGGCTTCTTCCAGCAGGCGGCGTTTGCGTTCTTCCGAGGCGGCACGCGCCAATGCCGCGTTCAGGTCCTGCCCCAGCGTCTGCAACTGCACCTCGGCCGCCGCGTTGCGGTCTTCGTAATCGTCCAGCAAGGCCTGCAACGACCCCAGCTGGTTGCGCAACGCCGACACCTGCTGGTTCAGCAGCGCGGTCTGCCGCTGCGCCTCGGCCGACGCGGCCTGTTCCGCGGCAAGTGCCTGATGCGCCTGCGCCAGCATCGCGGCCCGTTCATTGGCCAGATTGCCCTGGACGCGGGCCGTGTCTTCGGCTTCGCTTTGCGCATTGAGCGCGGCATTCAGCCGGGCCTGCACCTCTTCGGCTGTCAGCGACTCGCCCAGTTCAAGTTCCAGTTTCTTTTTTGCGGCCTCGGCAGCAGCCAGCAGGGTCAGGGTATCCTCTGCCTCCTGCCGCTGTTTTTCCAGCGCCAACGTCATCGCCGTCAGTTCGGCATCGGCATTCTGCAGCCGTTCGCGCAACACCGCCGCCGCCGCAGCCTCGGACAGCTTGTCGGCCTCTTCCTGGCTCAACTGCTGTTGCAAGGCCGCGATCTGTTCGGCGTTTTCCTCGCCCGATTGCTCAAGATCGGCAATCAGCGCCTCAAGCGCCTCGCGTCTTGCGGCCGCCAGCCGGGCCGCCTCGACCTGGGCGTCAACCTCTTCCCGGCTGCGGGCCAGCGCCAGGTTCAGCGCCTCCTGCTCGGACAGCAGATCTGCCCGCTCCGTTTCCAGCGCCCGGATGTCACCCAACGCCCGTTCCTGATCGGCCAGCAACGCCGCTACCTGCGCCTCGAACGCGGTGATCCGGGTCTGCGCCTGATCCAGCGCCGCCGTCTGCCTGTCGCGCTCGGCGGTCAGCGTGCCAATCAGCGCCTGCGCCTGTGACAGATCATCCTCGGTTTCGGTCAATGTGGCGTTCAGCGCCCCAAGCCGCGCCTGCAAACGGCTGGTCTGCCGCTCTTCCAGCCCCAATGCCTCGGCCAGCGCCGCCACCTCGTTCGACAGCGCGCTCAGCTCGTCCTCCTGACCCGAGATCGTTTCGCGCAGCACGAATTGCACGACCATGAAGATGGTCAGCACGAATGTCAGCACCATCAAAAGCCCGGTCATCGCATCCACGAAGCCGGGCCAGACCGACCCCTGGAACCGATGTCCGGTGCGGCGCGACAGGGCCATGGCTTAGTCTCCGTCCGGCGTGGCGGTATGCGCCCTGAGCGATCCCCGCGAAATCGACAGCGCCTTGACCACCAGTTCGATATCCTTGCGCAGTTCCAACAGGCTCTCCTGCCGTCCGGCCGAAATCTCTTCGAGAATGCGCAGCAGCTGCACATCCATCGACCGCAGCCGCATCCGGCTCTCGGCATCCAGCCCTTCGCCATCGGCCTTTTCGCGCAGGTGATCCAGCAGCGCCTCCTGACCCAGCGCCACCCGATCCAGCGCCGAGGTCACGCCCTCGGTCTCGGCCTGCCGCTGGTTCATCTCTCCGATCACGTCGACCAGACGCCCCAGCTTGTCGGACACCACCGAATGGCCCTCTTCGTTGGCCTGGAACATGTCCTGCAACGTGTCCATCTGCTGCGACATCGCATCCAGGATCGGCGCCAGCAATGCCAGCTCCGCGCCACCCTCGTCGCCCGAGGCAAACCCAACACGGGTGATCGAGGACAGCCATTCCTCCAGCTCGCGATAGAACCGGTTCTGCCCATGCCCTGCAAATAGCTCCAGAAGTCCCACGATCAACGACCCGGCCAGACCCAGCAGCGACGATCCAAAGGCCACGCCCATGCCGCCCAGCTGCGCCTCAAGCCCGGTCATCAGGCGGTTGAAAACGGTCAGGCCCTCCTCTCCCTCCTGCGGATTGAGGCTGCGGATCGTATCCACCACCGCCGGAACCGTCGTGGCAAGACCAAAGAACGTCCCCAACAGGCCCAGATAGATCAGCAGGTTGGTGATATAGCGCGTGATCTCGCGCTCTTCCTCGATCCTCTCGGCCACCGAATCAAGGATTGATCGAGTCGAGGTCGAACTGATCTGGGACCGCGCCCCGCGCGAGCGCAGCAGCGACGCCAGCGGTGCCAGCATTTGCGGCGGCGTGCTGCCGTCGGTCTCGACGCCGCCCACGAAACCTTCGATCCAGCGCACCGATCCCATCAGCTGGACCACCTGATAGAAACAGGCCAGCACGCCGATGACAAAGACCAACAGGATAAAGCCGTTGAGATAGGGATTGGCCTCGAAAACCGGCATGACCCTTGGCAAGGCCACAAATACCCCAAACCCTGAAAGCCCGATCACGATCAGCATCATGAGGATCTGTCGGAACGGTTGCGAGAATTGAGGTCTCGCTTCGCGGTGTGCCTGCGCCATGCGCCTTGTTCCCGGTTTCTTCTGCTCTTGGCCGAACCTAGCGAATATCCGCCGGTGAAGCCAAGGAATTATGCCATCAGATTGCGAACGCGCTCTGAAAGCCACTCCAGATCCGGATCGCGCAATCCGATCTCGATCAGATGCTCGGTGGTATTGAACAGATACTCGGTGTTCGGCCCCCGCCCGCCGACGGCGCGCGCGATGATCTGCGCCTGTTCCTCCAGCGGCATGCCGCCACAATATTGCACGTGATGAGGGTCGATCACATAGGTCACCGCGTTCACCACCTCGCCGCATTCCAGATGCACGTCCAGCATCCGTTCCAGATAGGCAGACGAGATCAGCTCGCGCTCGCGCAACTCGTCCAGGGTGCGCTCCTCGTGACCGGGCTGGACCGCCAGCGCCAGCCCCTTGCAATGGGCCTCACCGACCTCGTCCAGCGCCAGCACCAGACCGGGGTTTTCCTCGGTGCCGCGATGGTGGATCGAAGACATGCAGAACGACCGGGCATAGCCATGCAGCGTCGCAAGCTCGCTGCGCGCCACCGGGAATCCGGGGTTCCACAACAGTGATCCGTATCCGAACACCCACATCGTCATCGCACTGGTCCTCGCCTGTTTGCGCCTATAAACATCAAATCCAGGGCAGGAAAAAGGGCCATTTCATGAACCGGCTGGTTCGCTTCTTCATTCTCGCGGCACTGCTTTGGTCAGGCTACTGGTTCATTGCGGGCTACGGCCTGCGCTCGGCAATCTCGGGCTGGTTCGACCAGCGCCAGCAACTGGGATGGCAGGCGGAGTTTTCCGATATCACCACAACCGGCTATCCCGCGCGCCACGTCACGCGCCTGAATAACCCCGCCCTGGCTGATCCGGCCACCGGCACCGCGTGGCGCGCCGACTGGATCGACATCGCCAGCCCTGCTGTCTGGCCCGGTCGCCAAACCCTGCACTTCGCCAACACGCCACAGCGGTTTTCCTATCTCGACCAGACCGCGATCGTCGCGGCGCAACAGTTGCAGGCCGGGCTGCACCTCCAACCCGGCGTCGCACTGGTTCTGGAACGGCTTGCACTGACCTCTGGCCCCTGGTCGATCTCGCAAGAGGGTACGGCGCTGGCAGGCGCCGCCGATCTGACCCTTGTGATGGAACAGACCGACCAGCCTGAAACCTATGCCCTTGCCGCGTCCGCCGACGGCTTTTCACCGGGGCAAGGGTTGCGTTCGCTACTACGCTCGTCCCGCTCGCTGCCGCAGTCCTTCGAAACGCTTGAACTCGACATGCTCACCCGGTTCGACAAACCCTGGGACCGCACCGCATTGGAAGAACGCCGCCCGCAGCCGGTCTTTATCGATCTCGCGCTGGCCGAGCTGAAATGGGGCGCGCTGCGCCTTTTCGCGACTGGAGAGCTGGATATCGACGCCCGGGGCATTCCAACCGGCCAGATCGCGATCAAGGCCGAGAACTGGCAGGACATGGTGGCGATGGCCAACGCCTCGGGCGCGCTGCCCGATCAGGCGGTCGATCCGGTAAACCGCGTGCTTGGTCTGCTGGCGGGGCTCAGCGGCAATCCGAATGCGCTGGACGTGGAATTGGGCTTCCGCGACGGCTTTGTCACTCTGGGCCCGGTGCCACTTGGCCCGGCGCCGCGCATTTTCCTGCGCTGAGCGCTTCAGCGACAGTATGGCCCGCTGCGATGGCGCGCTGTGTCCAGATGGAAGTGGTCGCGGTGATAGCCGTCGGACCCCGGCCCCAGCACCGTTCCGAACGGCCCGCAGGCATCTTTCCGAATTCTGCGCAACAGCGTCAGCGACTGCCCCCGCTTCCACCCTTCCAGCACGGTCAGCACTTCGCCATCCATCATCTTGAAGGCCGAAATGTCGATGGCCCGTCCCCTGCCGTGTTCCGATATCTTTGCGCCCTTGCGATTGTTCCGGGTCCGGCACGCGTAATGCGCCGCAACCTTCAGTTCGACCACCGGCCCGCGGCGGCGAAAGGTTGGCTTGACGGAACGTTCCACCCAGGTGTTCAACGCCTCGGCGGTGCCGCAATCCATGATCGCGGGCTGGCTCAGCACCACGCCGGAAACCGATTTGACCTTGACGGCATCCTTGATCCCGCAGCCATTGACCTTGTTGGGTACGTTGCCGATTTTTTCACCCTGAATATCGATGTTCCCGCAGACCGACCCCTTGCGCAGGCGGCGCTTCTTGAAAAATGCCTGCTGCTCGACGGCCTCGGGCCGTTTGTAGGGAAACGGCGATACATCCGGCCCAAGTTTCGGCAGATCAGCAGGCCGCGCGGCCGCCGCCATGACTTGCGGGGAAACCGGGCGCAACACCGGGCGCAAATCGGCCAAATCCACCACGGTCGCGATGGTATCTTGCGCCGCGGCGCTTGCGGCCTCGACCAAGGCGACCTCGGATGCGGTTCGGGATTTGGGGGTCAGTGAACTTTCGGGCGGATTGGCAATCGATACTGTTGCGGCAAGCACAATTGCTCCAAAAACCAGAACTCCGCCCAATCGCCTCATGACTTGGCCTTTCCTCGCCCGAAATCGGGGGCATCCGTATCCTGCCCCGCGTCGATGATTCCTCGTCGTATTGCTCTTGTGTGGGTGAAATAATCGAAAAGATGCTCGCCGTCACCTGTTCTGATCGCCCGCTGAAGCGCAAAGAGTTCCTCGGTGAACCGTCCGAGGATTTCCAGCGTCGCGTCCTTGTTGGTCAGAAACACGTCGCGCCACATGGTCGGATCGGATGCCGCGATCCGGGTGAAATCGCGAAATCCGGCCGCCGAATATTTGATCACCTCGCTATCGGTCACCCGGCGCAGGTCATCCGCAACGCCAACCATCGTATAGGCGATCAGGTGCGGCGCGTGGCTGGTTACCGCCAGCACCAGGTCGTGGTGATCGGCATCCATCTCGTCCACGTTCGACCCCATGCCCTCCCACAGCGCGCGCAGCTTTGCGACCGCCTCCGGCTCTGTTCCCTCGACCGGAACCAGCAGGCACCAGCGGTTGTCGAACAGCTCGGCAAAGCCCGATTCCGGTCCCGAATGCTCGGTCCCGGCCAGCGGGTGGGCTGGTACAAAATGCACACCAGGGGGGATGAAAGGCTGTACAGATTGTACAACATGGCGCTTGACCGAGCCGACATCCGTCACCGTCGCGCCCGGCTTGAGCACCGGCGCGATCTCTTCGGCAACCGGTCCCATCGCACCCACCGGCACGCAAAGTACAACCAGATCGGCCCCCTCGACCGCCTCGCGCGCACTGTCGCAAACCCGGTCACACAAGCCGATCCGCCGTGCGGTGTCACGGGTTTCCGCAGAGCGGGCATAGCCCGTCACCTCACCCGCAAGCCCCGCACGATTCATCGCCCAGAACATCGACGACGCGATAAGCCCAAGGCCGATCAGCGCCACGCGGTCATAAACCGGGCTCATGCCGCACCCCCTTTGAACGCAGCGACAGCCGCGGCAACGCGACGGCAGGCCGCCTCATCCCCTACGGTGATCCGCAGCGCCTCGGGCAGGTGATAGCCCGCCACCCGGCGCACGATAAGGCCTTGATTTTGCAGGTAGACGTCGCAGGCCTCGGCCTCGGTCCGGCTACCAAAGCGGGCAAGGATGAAATTCGTGCAGGACGGGTCGGACGGCACCCCGACACCGGCCAATTCATCAGCCAGCCAGGCACGCCATTTGGCGTTCTCTGCCTGACAGAACGCGACATAGGCCCGATCCCGCACCGCAGCCTCCGCCGCCTCAAGAGCCGCCGAAGACAGGTTGAAAGGCTGGCGGACACGGTTGAGCACGTCGATGACTTCGCGCGGGGCATACCCCCAGCCGACCCTCATGCCACCAAGCCCGTAAATCTTTGAAAACGTTCGTGTCATGATGACGTTGCTACGCGCATCGACCACCGAGGTACCGCCATCGAACCCGTCCACGAACTCGGTATAGGCACCATCCAGCACAAGGATCACATGATCCGGCAGGCCATCGGCCAGCCGCGCGACCTCGGCCTCGGGGATCATGGTCGAGGTGGGGTTGCCGGGATTGGTCAGGAACACCACCCGAGTTTTTTCGGAGCAGGCCGCAAGAATCGCATCGACATCCACCCTGCGCTCGCGCTCGGGAACCTGCACAGGAACCGCCCCGGCCATCCGCGCCAGAATGGGGTACATGGAAAACCCGTGTTCGGTGTGAATGACCTCGTCACCCACTCCGGCATAGGCCTGTACCACGAACTGCAGCACCTCGTCGGAACCGACACCGCAGATGATCCGGTCCGGGTCCAGCCCGTGCACTTCGCCAACGGCCGCACGCAGACCGGCGTGATCGGTGCTGGGATAGCGATGCAGAGACGCCGCGCTGGCTCGCACCGCTTCGATCGCCAAAGGGCTGGGACCAAACGGATTTTCGTTCGAGCTGAGCTTGATGACGTCGGTCACGCCGTCGACATGGGATTTGCCGCCCTGGTAAAGGGCGATGTCCATGATGCCGGGTTGTGGTGTGATCTTGTTCATGCAGGGCGCTCCTTGACTGCGCCCCTCATAGCGATGTCACGACCCTGAGAAAAGCCGCAAAACCCTCATGCGGCCTTGAAGCGCGCCGTCGCCGGATCGGCGTTGTAGTACGGAACGTAATCCTCGGTCCGGCGCGACAGCTCGTTGACACTGTTGATGATGAACTGAACCGTCTCTTCGCGCATCAGGTAGGAGAAATTCAGGCGGACCCAACCGGGTTTCTTCAACTCTTCACCTGCGGCAAGCGCGGCATGCAGGGCCTCGGAGGCCTCCTTGCCGATCCCCAGAAGGCGATGCGCGTATGGCCCGGCGCAGGCGCAACCGCCACGCGCCTGAATGCCATAGATGTCGCTGAGCATGCGTGTGAACAGCTGCTGATGTACCGGATTGCCGTCCCGATCCCGCACGAGAAAGGAAAAGATCGGCAGCCGGTGCGATTTGTCTACGCCCAGCAGAGTCAGGTGCGGATTGTCCCGCCATCCCTCCAGCGCCATGCGGTTGAACTGCGCCTCGCGCCGGGCAATCTCCGCAGTACCCACGGCATCCTTGACGATGAAAGCAAGAGCTGCGCGAATATCGCCGATCACGTTGGGTGTTCCGGCCTCTTCCCTCGCGGCCAGATCGGTGCTGTAGTCATGGCGCCACGGCGAGACGAAAGACACCGTGCCGCCGCCAGGCCAGCTTGGGCAGGCGCGTTTCACTGCTCCTTTGTTGACGACAAGAACACCGGACGCACCCGGCCCGCCAGGGAACTTGTGCGGCGAGACGACGATGGCGTCCTTGCGGGCATCCTTCGGACCCATATCCATCGGCAGATAGGGGCCGCCGCCGGCGTAATCCCAGATGGCCAGCGCGCCGTGCCGTTTCAGCAGGCGCGTCACCGGATCCGGGTCGGTGATGATCCCCGTCACGTTCGATGCCGCCGAAAATGACCCAACGATCAGGTCGGAATATGCGTGCTCTGCCAGCGCCACTTCCAGCGCCGCCAGATCCGGCCCACCTTCGGGTGCTTCCGGGATTTCGACGACCTTGGCCTTGCTTTCGCGCCACGGAAGTATGTTTGAATGATGCTCATACGGCCCGATGATGACAACCGGCTGGTCAGCCTCCCCTAGTCCGAATAGGCTGACCAGCCGATTGAGCCCCGCGGTGGCGCCCGACCCGGTAAAGATCACCGCGTCCTCTCCCCTTGCGCCAACAACGCGGGCAATCTCGGCGCGCGCGTCGCGGCGCAACCGAGTGATGTAGGACCCGCAAAAGGAGGCTTCAGTATGGCTGTTGGCATAGAATGGCAGAACGTGACCGGCCACAAAGTCTTCGACCTGACGCAGGGCCCGCCCCGAAGCGACGTAATCCGCATAAACCAGCGGGACATCGCCTTGAAGGCCCGGGATCAGGATGTTCTCGCCGATCAGCCCCTCCCGCAGGGTTTCATCCCGAACGGCGGCTTCGATGGTTGCACGAAACATGGAAAGGGTCATTGTGGAAGCTCCTTTAGGCCCTTCCAATGTGATCCAATAGTTGTATGGAAACTTCACCTATTTCTCTTCATTTAAGTAATTTTTTGTGTCATATGAACGATTATGTCAGACAAAATAGATCATATTGACCGCCGCCTTCTTATCGAGCTGCAAAAGGATGCATCGCTCTCGCAAAGGGATCTGGCGGATCGCGTGGGGTTGTCACAAAACGCCTGCTGGCGACGGTTGAAGATGCTGAACGAAAGCGGCGTCCTGAAAGGGTCGACGGCCCGGCTGGCGCGGGAGAGGCTGGGGCTGAACCTTGTCGTCTTTGTCATGCTGCGCACACGGCACCATTCGGCCGAGTGGCTGCAAGCGTTTCGCAGCCATGTCCTGACCATACCCGAGGTCGTGGATTTTCATCGTATCGGTGGCGACTATGACTATCAGCTCAAGGTGGTGACGCAGGATATGACATCCTATGACAAGGTCTATCAACGACTGATCGAGAAGGTCGAGCTGGATAGTGTCACGTCATATTTTGCGATGGAAGCGATCGCCGAAGGACGGCCCTTGCCCTTGTGACCTGCAGTGCATCTTCTGTTTTCTTAAACAGAAAAAGGCCGCGCATCTCGCGCGGCCTATCTGACTTGGAACGTCCGGCGAAGATCAGTTCTTCGCGTAGAATTCGACGACCAGGTTCGGTTCCATGATGACTGCGTACGGCACATCGCCCAGGCTCGGGGTGCGCACGAATGTGGCGGTCATTTTCGAATGGTCGGCGTCGATGTAATCCGGCACGTCGCGCTCGGCCAGCGAGGCGGCTTCCAGAACAACAGCGAGTTGCTTGGATTTGTCGCGGACCTCGATCACGTCGCCTTCCTTGACGCGGTAGGACGGGATGTTGACGCGCTGGCCGTTCACCTTGACGTGGCCGTGGTTCACGAACTGACGCGCAGCAAACACGGTCGGCACGAACTTGGCGCGGTAAACGACGGCGTCCAGGCGGCGCTCCAGCAGGCCGATCAGGTTTTCACCGGTGTCGCCTTTGACACGCTCAGCTTCGGCATAAATGCGGCGGAACTGCTTTTCGGTCAGGTCGCCGTAATAGCCTTTCAGCTTCTGCTTGGCGCGCAGCTGCAGACCGAAGTCCGACAGCTTGCCCTTGCGGCGCTGGCCGTGCTGGCCGGGGCCGTATTCACGGCGGTTGACCGGGGATTTCGGACGACCCCAGATGTTTTCGCCCATCCGGCGGTCGATTTTGTACTTGGCAGACGTGCGTTTGGTCACGGCTGATCTCCTTCAGTTTTGGTCACGGCCTTTTGGGCCAGTATGAAGGGCGTTGTCCTCTTGGGTTTCCCCATGACAGGCATCCCCTTACGGGGGCCACCAACACCAACGAAGCCGCGCTTATATCCGCCTTTGGGGCGGAGTCAACACAACAACGACGAATTTCGGCAATGTACGGAACTGGGTCGGCTTACGCCTGGGCCGCCAATCGATTCGGCATCCAGACGACTTCGCCGCTGTCGGGCGCCTGCTCGTCACCGCAGGCAAATCCGGCGTCGGCGTTTGCGGCCTGGATGTCGTCGACGACAATCGGCTGGTCCGGCAAGGCCGAAACGGTTTCCTGTTCAACCCAAAGCTCGGTTTCACGTGGCGGCAGCACGCCCTCGAACACCACGAATAAATGTTCGTACATGTCGAAGCGGATCACCTTTGCCGAATAGGTTTGCGCACCATTGGTCACCGTGAACCGGGCGCAGAACGGACCCTCGCCCTGAACTGCCTGAAGCACATCTGCGCTTAGCGAAGGACGAAGCGATGACACATTGTGGATTCCGGCGGCGCTTGGGTTCTGCCCCGACCATCCTGACGCGGGATTGGTTTCCAGGCCATCAACTCGGCTGGCCTGCCCACGCCACGACCACGCCGCACCACGCCTGATCGCTGAAATCGGTGGCGTTTCCAGCCCGTCCAATTCCGTTTGCGACCAGGAAATGACAAATGTCCCCTGCTCTCGCCTGCTCATCCGCCCGTATACCCGTTATTCATTTTTGCACTTGTTATTGCGAGAAAGGTTAACAGGTGAAATCCGTCAAGAAAAGGTATTTCATGGAGTTTTCACCACTATACCTCGTATAGGTCGCGCTTTGGTCACTTGAATCGTTAAACACCCATTGCTACCAAAGCATCAATGACACCGGACCCGTCCACGCCTCGTATCGTTGCCTGTACCTGCCTGCGGGATGACGGATCTTATATCCTTGAATGGATCGCCCATCATCTGGCCTGCGGTTTCGACCATTTTGTGGTTTTCACCCATGACTGTTCGGACAGCAGCCCGGCGCTTCTGGACGCGCTGTCAGCGGCAGGTATTGTGACACATGTCGCGTTTCAACACACGCAAAAGGTCACCGCGCAATGGCAGGCGCTGAAACTGGCGGCAAAACACCCCGCCATTCTTGCCGCTGACTGGGTCTTGTTTTTCGACTGCGACGAATTCCTTTGGCTGCCCGAGGACTGCGCAAGCATTGGCCAACTTGTCGCGATGTTCGAGGATCGCTCCGGCCCGTTCGACGCCCTGGCAATCCCGTGGCGTTTTTTTGGGTCGGACAGCGTC